>JAFGHO010000107.1 GCA_016930085.1 Spirochaetales bacterium | reverse complement strand
TCATCCGACCCGTTCATTACAATACCGATACACACAGGATAATTCCCCTGATATACTTCCGGTTCACAGTATATCGGGATCTCTGCACCCGCCGCAAGGGATGAGACCGGTTCTACCTTTACCGGTGATCCGTCCATCGTCCACCTGATAACGAAGCCGCCCGCCTGCCCGGTTCCCTCGTTACCGATCGTTGTCTTGAAACGGACGTGATTCCCGTCCCAGAGCTTTGAGGGATCGTATGATATACCGGAACACCTCAGATCCGGAACACCGCGCGGTGGTTGAACATAGATCGGCATAATATCGATGTTGTTATCCACGGGTGGTTCTTTGACCTTGTCTTCGAAATCGACTTCAATGAACAGTGTATGAGGCCCGTAATACATCGTGTAATCATGTGAAACCTCGATATAATGTAACGGGGAGATTGATTTAATCTGATCGATTTTTAAGACAGTCCGATCCCATGTCCACCTTATCGAGCAGGGTTCCGACGGAAGCGACCCTTCATTGGTAATACGGGCTTTTACCGGAACCGTGTTGCCATTGACAAACTCCTCTTCGTCAACCGGCTGAAATTTCACCGAAAAATCGGCCATCGGCGGATATGTTTCTTCGACGTTCAGCGTATACGGTGTCGAGGTGTTGTTGTACTCGGAAGCTTCATCGACCGCATTGTCCGGATCGACTGTAAGAAGCAGGGTGTGGCTGCCGGTGGAGACCTTCTTCGAATACTCAACGGGAATCGATGCATATCCCGGAATTCCCGGTATTTTTTGAATGACGGGTTCCTCTTCGTCGTATTGCCAGTATATATCAAAGCCCTCCGACGCCGTACTCCTGGCATTATCGATAACGGAGGAAAATGTGACGACGTCACCGTCGACGGGTATAAGGATATCGGGGGAGATCTTTCCGGGAACGAGGTCCGGCCTGGAACTGAACAGGGGAATCCGAATTTCTTTAAAAAGATGGGTAAAACGGAAAATGGTGAAACATATCCCTTCGAGCACCTCTTCCGCTTCCTCACCGATTAATTTCTCGAATTTATCGTTCAGATCGATACCGACAACACATTCCATTCCCCCACTCACCGAAAGATTGAGGCAGGCGGCGGCTTCCGTCGATATAGGGCCCGAAAACCCTTCGGCACTGACATTTCCGTCGATCTCGCCAAAGACGTCAAAGGCGATATAGGGGCCGCCGCAGTCGTAGAACAGAAACGAGAGTTTCGGTCCGACAAACGGCCTGAACATGACGCCCGAAGAGGTGTTTATTTCGAATTGGACCGGTTCCTGGGAAAATTTCTTGACGGGTTTCACCTTTCTGTTCTCGTATCTGAATCCCGCCTCAAAGGTATAACTTTTCGTGATGGACATATCACAGGACCCGTACAGCTTGACCTCCCAGCCGTATTCCAGCGCGAGTTCCGGGGTAATGACAACGGGGACGATGTTTATAAAAAAGATAATGGGAGAAATGGATGTGGGAATATGGATTTCATCATCGAAATCGAGCCAGTCCAGATCGTCGATCAAATCGAGGTCTTCGAGCAAATCCTCGAGGTCTTTTTCCGAAGCGGTCGAAAAATCACCGTTCGCTTTCACCTCGAAAACGAGTTTGAACATGAAGGTATTTAATCCATGCCTGTCGATATCGAGTTCGATCACCGCTTTCGGTTCGAGTGAAAATGACGCTGTGAGCTCCACTCCGTTAACCTCGATCTGTTTCACCATGTCGATGTTCCCCCCCTTGATTTCGACATAGGTAACGCCCCTGCCGGTCGTATAGCCGGTACGCGGCGAATCGGTCACCGCCACCGGCACCGTTTCACGGAGTCGGCACTGTTCGATAGCATCGCCGAGTTTCGCGTTCGACGTTCTCACGATTACCTCATTGCCGCTTTTTGTAACGCTTTCGACTTTTCTCAAGAAACCGGTGGGCACTTTTCTGTGGGGCCCGGCAACGATAATATTTCCCGTCTTGAGTTCTTGTATCACACTATGTGCCGGGAGATCGGTAAAGGCAAGGTTCAAGGGATTTTCCGGATCCACCGTAATGAGATCGAGACTTTCATCATCGAGGATAACGGTATTCTCTGAAATAATTGTGGGTTTCTTTTTGGCCGGCTCGTCGATGTCGCACCCGGCAGACAGTACCATAACCGCGATACATAAAAGAACCACCGTCCGGGTGTACCGTCTAAAACGACGGTTGAAGCAAGTCCTTGTTCTCATGAATGTTTCCTCCTTTTTAAAAAATGATTTTTACTTTCATCCATCACACAACCCCGGTCATTTATTGTAAACAGGCACCTCATTTCCGGCAATTTCATTTCCCGTTTCTAGGTAGATTTACCCAGACAGTGACGTGTGTTTTTTATCATGTCCCCTGTCACCCGATGCGGCACACTTGATCATATGGAAATACGGTAAAAAATACTGGAGACAGCCTGTCCGGGTGAGGAATACGTGATTTTTAGCGGCGCCGATGAATACCGTTACAGTATGCTTATAGAATTTTTTGCTTGAATATCCGATTACTCCTCGTTATACTTACAGCAAATCTGTTATTTCGGGAGGATCAATGAAAACCTTTACTGTGACGCAGAAAATCATGAGTATTGGTGCGACCTATCTGGTAAAAGCACACGATGATACGATAATTAATACCATCCGGGGAAAAATTTTTACCATGGCACCCAAACTCGAGATGAAAGAGGGAGAAGACGGCGGGGTCGTAAAATTACTGAAAGGGAATCTGTTTCGAACGGGATTTTCCATTGAGACGACGGACGGAAATGTCGAAGCCACGATTCAGTTTCCCTTCATCGCCCTTTTCAAGAAATTCAGCCTGACCATCGGAGAGAAGGTCTATCACGCGAAAGGCAGTCTGACCGCATGGAATTTCACCTGTTCCGACGAATCCGGACAGGAAATTTTTTCCATTTCAAAAGAATTCGCTTTCAGGGACAAGTTTTCAATCACAGTCGATGAATCGATCCCGCAGGATATCGTCATCCTTGTTGCCGTGGCGGTCGATCAGAAGTTTTTTACACAGCGGTAGACGGATTCACCTCAGATCCCGGCAAGACTGCTTATTCGCGCCCAGTAAACGGCAAGCCCTTTCAGCTTTCGGACAAAGATATCCACGCTGACCGGTTTGAGAATGATATCGTTCGTTCCCAATGACGTACCCCGTTCGATATACGACGAGCTTATCATGGATGTCAAAAGAATCACCGGTATCGTATAAAACCGCGGATGTGTTTTCACTCTCCTGAGTATTTCGAAACCATTGACTTTCGGCAAATTGATGTCGAGAAGAATAAGCGAAGGCCGCGGAGAAAATTCGGGATTTTCGTACCTTCCCGTACGGAACATATAGTTCAGGGCGGCTTCCCCGTCTTTCACCACTTCTATTCTACGGGCAAGTCCGGCTTCCGAGATCGCGTCCAGCGTATGTTCGATATGATCGTCGTTATCCTCAACGAGCAGTATTGTATCGAGTTTAGTGCCATTCATTTTTTCTGTTCCTCTTTTTTTTGATCGAATCGTTCCACTGTTCGGGAAAATCTCATTCTATTGTTTTTTTATACCGATGTAAAACGCACGGCTGTTTTCGTAAACCATTATTAACATAAAAGTCCGTCACCAAAAAGGAGACGGTTTCTTCAAGATAATATACCGTTGCAATAACCCCTATATACTATCATTGGTTTTTACGGATGTCAAGATAAATATATCCTCAACATATAAATATATATTTTTCCTATCCCTTTTGTAATACAATCGTCTTATAGGGCGCTTTCAGAGGAACCGGATAAAAAAACATCTCCTACCTGAAGTGAATCGTCTTCATCTCTTCCCGCGGCGGATTAAAATAACCGAATTTTATCCAGGGAAAGGTTGTCTTTATATGAGTGATCCATGGTAAAAGCCCGATTGATTCATGACCGAGTTCGCGGCACCCTGTCTCCCCCATATAGATATCCGGATCTATATTGAGGTTGCGGGTTTGAATCATATTGATCGGGACGTCGTTGACGAGCTTTTCAAGTGCCGTTATCTCCGAGACATGATCGGTAAAGCCGGGAAAAATGAAATAATTGACAGAGACCCATTTTCCGAACTTTCTCACGAGCCGCAAGGACTCAATGACATCCCCGAACGAATAACCCTGGGGCCTGTGGTAACGGCGGTAAAACTCATCCTGTGCCGAACTGAGACTTACGCGGATACTGTCGAGCCCCGCATTCAGAAGGCGTTCGACCACATCGGGCCTGCTGCCGTTCGTATTGATATTGATAATGCCGCAGCCGGTTTTTTTTCTGATTTCGCGAATCGATCCTTCGATAACATCCCCTGTCAGAAGCGGTTCTCCTTCACACCCCTGTCCGAAACTTATCACAGGCAGGGGGGCGGCATTCAGATGATGCATCGCGAGCTCTACAATGTCGGTGACATCCGGCACGAACCCGATTCTGTCCTGTGAAGCGCACATTCCGCTTTCACACGGTTGCTTCGAGATACAGCCGATGCACCGCGCATTGCAGTAAGGACTTGTCGGTGCGGGACACTCCCACCGTGAAAGAACGAAATTACGGGCGGCGGGACACCCGTATCGCAGAACACAATTGTCGATGAGATGCAGGATGAGTCTGTTGTGTGAATACCGCCTGCGCAGCTTCATTGCCCTTTTCCGTATATCGTCGAGATCGAACAACGCGAGGTCCTGGCGGATATCGCGATCGATCCGTATACCGCATGAATAAAAATGTTCTTCCTTCCATCCGCATGCGGTGTAGGCAAAGAGTGGAAGCGGCGGAGCGGATTCCGGTGTGCGGTATGCAGTTCGCAATACCTGCATGTATGCCGGCGCCATAAAAGCGGCAACCGGAAAAACGGGATTTCCGCGGTACTCTTGTATTTCGACAAAGGATTTCTTTTCGGGATCATACCCCACGGGAATCCTTCCGGGAAGCATGTACAGGTTGCTTCCGTAGGGAAGTTCGATAAGCGCCTCCGCATCGGGCAGCACCGGAGTATCGAGACTCATTCCCGTCATCCGGTACGGAGGAAGTTCGAAGATATTTCCATTGATGTCGCTTGCAAGGAGAAAGGGAAGTTCCACGGCTTACCCCTTGACGAAACGGGTGGTACTCCCCGTCTTTCCCGCGATCACTTCAAGCCTTGTATCGATTCTCTGCCGTAATTCGGAAACATGCGAGATAACGGCGACAAGCCTGCCGCCGTGCTGTAGATTGAAAAGCGAGGTGAGGGCGTAATCGAGGGATTCCGCATCGAGACTCCCGAATCCTTCATCGATAAAGACCGTATCGAGCTGCACACCCCCGGCATGGGATTGAACGACATCGGCAAGCCCGAGGGCAAGTGAGAGGGCGGCGAGAAAACTTTCTCCCCCCGAAAGCGTCGACACACTCCTGCTTTTTCCCGTATAGGCATCGTCGACCTCGAGTTCGAGTCCGGAGGCGGTACGCCTGTCCGCCGGCTCATCCGACCTTCGCATGATAAACCGTCCCTTGCTGACAAGGGAAAAACGCTTCGAGGAGGCGATGAGGACATCATCGAGCAGGGTGGCCAGCACAAAACGCTGAAAGGTCAGTCTCATTCTGTTTTTCCCGTTCGCCGCGTCCGAAATTGCGGCGCTTATCCTGTACCGCGAGCGGAGGGTTTCGAGCCTATCTTCATAATCCCTGAGCTCACGCAATAATTGCCCGGTATCTCCCCTTCTCTTCTGGTAATCGCTTTTCTCCTCGATGATTTTCTCGAGCGCAGCCCTCGAACGCCGCGCTTTGTTTTCGAGACCGTCCATATCCGGCCTTTTCAATCCGGCGGCTTCTTTCAAAGCCCGCGCGTGCCGTTCCTCCGCCGCAGCCAGATTGCCGCCGAACTCCTTTATTTCCTTTTCGAGCCGCTCCATTTCTTCCCGGCTCCGTCGTGAACTCAGATACTCATCAGGGGTTTTGAATCCAAAGGCCTCGAGTCCGTCGGCAAACTCCTTCTCGAGCCGCGTCTTTCTCGCCGCCACCTGTTTGAAATTTTCCTCCGCCTCCGTCAAACGGGCCGACGACGCGGCCCGGTCCGCCGACGCCTTCTGCAGCCTCGACTTCGCCGCCTCGTACGCCGCCTTGAGTCGTTCACACGCCCGTTCTGCATCCGTCTTTGCCGCTTCGACCGCTTCGTACGTTCGGTACTCCTCAAGGATTTGACGTTCATTCGAATCGATGATATTTTTCAGAACGGCCCGTTTTTCCCTTTTTTCCGCGATCTCACCGGTAATCAGAACGGCTTCTTCTTCCTTCCTCTTCGCTTCTTCGGCCAGCCTTTTTTGCTCATTCGAGATTGCCTCGCCGCTTTCCGATATAGCCAGGGCTTTTTCATACTCCGCCTCGAACCCGGCAAGCTCCTCCTGCAATTCATCCTGTGACTTCTCTTTCACGTCACCGGGAAAATCGAGGAGTACCGCGATTTTGCCTTCGAACTCCGCGATCATCTGCGACAGTCTCTTTTCCTCGCCGCCGTATTTTTCTTTTTCCCTCTCGCAGGCTATGAGTTGTTTTCGTTTTTCCCTGATTTCTTCCTCTTCCGGGATACAATCATTGACGGCCGCGGGAGACGGATGTACCGTGGATCCGCATACCGGACACGGTTTCCCATCAATGAGTTTTCCCGCGAGGATTCCCGCCTGTCCCTTTTCACGGAGAAGAACGAGCTGTTCTATCTCGTTTCGCAGCACGCGGTACCTCCCCGCCGCGGCTTCGGATTCTGATGCGGCCTTTCCGAGTATCTCCATATGTTCGGAGCGGGCTTTATTGAGCGAATCAAGTTCCCTCCGGTTTTTTATCGCCTGAATTATTTCCTCACGCCGCCGTACGAGCGCGGTGAGTCCCGCCTTTGCCTTTTCGACGTCCACCTGCTCGGCCTTCTTATCCTCTATCTTCGTTTTCAATTCCGCGACCGCTTCCGCTGCTGCTTTCTCCTTTTCTGCGAGTATCCCCAGTTCCTCCCCGATCGTTTTCAGTATTTCTTTTTTCTCGTTTATTTCCGAAAGCTTTGCTTCCGTTTCGGTAAGCCGTCGTATTTCTTCTTCCCGTTCCTTTTGTTCGTCTTTTCTGCCTTCCTCCGTTTCCATATCCCGCAACGCCGTTTTTTCTTCTTCCTCCGCCCTTTCGAGGGCAGCCCGGAACTCACTCACCCGCTCTTCCATCTGCCTGTAATCGTCACTGCATTTCCTCAGTTCATTTTCCCTTCCGGTCAAATTGGAGGCCTTTCCGGCACCGGCAAGGGTCGCTTCCTTTTCCCGCATCTCCGCCTTCAGTGCATCGAGTTTTCCGAGTACCATCGCAGCTTCATCAGCCTCGGAGAGTTTCAGCATGGTTTGCCGTGCCCCATCCACTTCCTTCCGGGCTTCCTCTTCGACGACGCGCTGTCTGTCGAGGGAATCGGCCGCGGCGGTCAAGTCCCGATCGAGTTCCTCAATCCGCTTTTCGAGTTCTTCTATCGATCCGGCCCCGGCGCGCAGCAATTGCGTTTCCTTTTGCCCGTCAATTGTCCGATATTCCCGCTCGAGATCCTTTGCCGTTTCCTTGAGATATTCCTGTATAAGGCGGAACCGTTCCGTCCGAAACAGGGTTTCGAGTATCTCTTCCCTTCTCGAGGATCCGGCGCACAGGAAATCCCTGAACCTGCCCTGAGGAAGAACGATCACCTGTCTGAACTGGTCGCTCCTAAAACCGAGGATCTCTTCCGCCTTCCGGGTCACGTCGGTATACCCGCTCGCCATCACGTGCCCTTCATCGCTGTCGTCGAGACATTTCGACCTGTCCCATATCGCCGCCTCCGCCTTCTTCACCGATACCCCCTCGCCGCGTTTTTTGGGCCGCTCCTGCTCCGGGCTGCGGAACACACGATACCGCCTTTCTCCGAGTGTGAAGTCAAAAGTGACTTCAGTGGAAACGTCCGAATCCGCATAATCGCTTCTCATCGAACGAACTTCGCGGTCATAACCGGAAGATTCCCCGTACAGGGCAAAGGTGATTCCGTCGAGAATGGTCGTCTTTCCCCCGCCCGTCGGACCCGATATGAGAAAAAAGGAAGAATCGCCGAGCAGACGAAAGTCTATCGTCTCTTTGTCCGCGAACGGCCCGAACGCCTGGAGGGTAAGTATAACGGGGCGCATACCCTAATGGTTCCTTTCCTGGTTTCCGATCTTTTCCATGGCCGCTTCAAAAGCTTCGGCTTCATTGTCTTCAAGAGAGAAACCCGTCACCTGTGAATAAAAGGAGGCAAAAAGGTCACGGTCGTCGATTTTCCGGTGGTCGATCTTCTTTCTCCCGTCAACCGGCTCCGGCCCGAAAACGGGGCGTTCGATATGGAGAAGGTTCGGATAGACGGTTTTGAGCCGCTTCATCGGATCGAGGATAACCCCCCTGTCAAGAAGCGTCGCCATTATATAGTCATGCTTCCCTTTCTCCGACACAGGGGTGGAAAGAAGATCATCGAAAAGACCCGTGAGTCTGCGGACGTCGTGGAGAACCGGAAGCGAAATTTCCGATATCCGGCACTCCCCGTCACGGCCGATCTCGATCATACTTACCGATTTTTTATGATCCGCTTCGGAAAAACTGTATTTGAGAAGCGATCCCGAATACCGGATGTGCCCGGTACCGGCTTTCTGCGGTTTGTGGAGGTGCCCCATGGCGGCATATGAAAACCGCGAAAAAAGCGATACGTCGACACTCCCCGCGCCGCCGACGGAAAGGGGCCGTTCCGAATCGCTCTCCTCTCCTCCGGCCAGAAATGCGTGAGCAATGACGACCGAACGGTCCCGGCCCGGATGCATTGCCGCAATCCGGGATATCCACGCACGCATCGCCTCCTCATGCGTGTGTATCCCGTCATCTGCGAGTATTTCCCTCGCTTCGTGCGGTTCCATATACGAAACCGGATAAAAGCGTACCGGTCCGTATTCGTCCGATATAGTGACCGGCCGAACGGTGTCGGCCATGGTTCCCGTAATATGAAGATTGTTTTTTACAAACAGCTTTGAGCCGAATCCGACCCGTTTCGGATTATCATGATTTCCCGCGATCATGATCACCGTCGTATCGAGTTCACCGACAATACGGTAAAGAATATCATCGAGCAGGCTTACCGCCTCCGACGGGGGAACCGCCCTGTCATAGATATCGCCCGAGACAACGAGAACATCCGGTTTTTCGTCTTTAAGCAGCAGAACAAGCTCGTCCAGTATGGCGGACTGGTCATCGGTGAGGGAAATGCCGTAGAACAGCTTCCCGAGATGCCAGTCCGCCGTATGAATGATTCGCATTCCGCCCGGGCTTATTCCCCGCCCGAAGATTCGGCATCCGGTTCGAGCAGGATAAACTCCACCCGCCTGTTCTTCCAGTATATTTTCCTGTCCCTGACACTCACGATGGGGTAAATTCCTCCGTAGGCGAATGTCCTGATCCTCTTTTCATCGACACCGAGTTTGATCATCGCCTTTTTTACCTCTTCCGCCCTTCGCCTGGTCAATGGAAGGAGGATGCGTTCTTCCTGTTCCTTTTTACCCGGCTTGTTGAGGTAGATATTCAGGGCATGGGCTTCGAGGCCGACAAGATAATTCGGGTATTTCTTGTATATTTCAACAGCCTTTTTCAGGGACTTCATGTTTCTGTCGTACATCTTTTTTCCGGCGGAATCGAGTTTGTATTTATACGCGCCGAATATGATATTCGGTACCAGTACATAGAGTTTGTCGCCGATTCTGACGACAAGGATTTCGAGCGGGAGTGTCTTTTTGTGGAGGTTCTTGTTTCCCAGTACATCCGTCACTTCAACGACCATCGTATACTGGTCCTCGGCCGGCACCGGTTTATCGCCCTTTGTCGCGTTCCACGAAATATCGTCCGAAGGATCCCCCTCGCCGCTGTAGCTTCTCAAAATCTCGCCCTGGTTGTTCACGATATCAAGCACCCACCGGTCAATTTCACTGTCATCCTTGATCTCGAGGGTGATGAATATTTCGTCATCAACGGTATCTTCATCCGTATCGGATTTGCTCGACACCTTGAGATCCACCTCGGGCGGAGAAATATCGAGCCGGAGATAATTCGAAATATCACGGCTTTTTGTCCCGTTGACATAATCGACGCTAAGCACGACCCGGTAGTTGTCTTCCTTTATCTCTTTATTGTCGTTTTTACCGTCCCACTGCACGGTTTCCGGAAGTTTTTCACCTCCGGGAATGGTCTTCTTTGACGTCCCGGTGGAATTGGTGATTTCGATGTTCCAGCCGGTAATTTCATCCCGGTGTTCGGCGGTAAGGCCTATCGTAAGCACATCGTCAATACCGTCGTTGTTCGGTGAAAAACCGCGCGGTACGGTCAGGAATACGTGCATCGAGCGTGAATCACTTTGAACACTCAATGCTTCGGTGGACGACAGATTGCCCGCAGCGTCGGACAAGTTTCCGGTGATGGTATAGGTGCCGTCTTCGACGATCCTGCCTTCATCGTCGCGGCCGTCCCACTCGACAGACACCATTTCGAGATTGACAAATATTGAACGTATCTCTTCTCCGGAGGCCGTCTTTACGACACACACACCCTCGACCGGTTCATCCGACGAAACCTCGATGGTCACCGTATCTTTCTGTCCGTCGCCGTTCGGTGAAAAGATTTCCGATGTGAGGGAGATATATGTCTCGGGCGGCGTGAGGTCGATGATCATCTCACCGCCCGTCACTTCGGTATCGTTTCCGGCCTGATCGCTGCATACCAGAGAAAGGCTATATGTCCCTTCCGGCTGCGATACCCCGTTAGAGTCCTTTCCGTCCCATGTGATGAACGTTTCCGGAACGGTCGCCGATATGTTTCGTATCACGCTTCCCGAATCGTCGATGATATTTCCGGTCCACGTAATGGCCTCGTCGGAATCAAGGACCACGATAACATCGTCTCTGTTCCCGTCGTCATTCGGTGAAAAATAGGGATTTTCGACCACGATATCCACCTGGGGAGGGGTAAAGTCCACGGTGAGCGGTTCAGTGACGACCGGATTATTGCCGTGTATGTAGGTCGCCTGAAACTCCGCCTGATAAACGCCTTCCGGAAGGAGCCTGCCGGCCTCATCCGTACCGTCATAAACGATGTTGTCGGGAAGGGTATCGGAGGTGCCGTCAAAACGGCGGAGAACGTTCCCGTCCTGATCCTTGATGCCGATCGACCACCCTGTCAGCCCTTCGACACTTTCAAATATACCCGTCATCGTCACCTCGTCCATCTCCCCGTCGCCGTTCGGCGAAAAATACCCGGAAGAAAGGGTGAGGGTAAGCGGTGTTTCGCGGGTGCTGAGATAGAGATTCGTTTCCCTGTATTCGCTGTAGTTGCCGGCGCGGTCGAAAGCGGAAAGCACGTACGTATAACCGCCGTCCGGCGCCAGGGTGCCGTCATACTTCGTTCCGTCCCATGACACTTCCCCGGGAGATTCATCCTGCCAGGAAGAAAAGACCTTGACCACCTTGTTTTCGCCGTCGATGATCACCCCGTCCCAGTTTTGTTCCACCGATCCGCTTTGTTCGATATCGAGGGTATCCTGGTGGCCGTCGTCGTTTGGTGAAAAATAACGGTGATCGATTGCGATCGTCGCCTCCGGTTTTTTCGTGTCAACGATAAACTGATCGATCTGCGTCTCCTGGCGGTTTCCGGCGCTGTCCTTTACCCACAACACCGCGTCGTATGCGCCGTCGGGAAGAACCTTCCCGTCTTTGTCTTTTCCATCCCAGGCGATATCTTTATCCACGCTGAATGTCTCATACGGTTTCCATAGAGAATCCCACCATCCGATATCCGCGGGATCCTTTTCGAGTACCTGCGCCACGGTATTCCCGCCGGAGTCTTTCAGAATAATGCCGTACTGGGGCACGTACCCCTCCTTGCTTTTTACATGAATCGTGACGGTAAAATAAAGCCGCCCCGTATCCTGAACCCCGTCGTCATTCGGTGAAAGATAAACCGGACCCGTCGTCCGTATGGTAAGCTGGGGTTTTTCCTTGTGTCCGAAAGAAAAAGCGGTCGACACAGAGAAAATGGCGAGTATAATGACAATCGCGGTATGTTTCATTCTCATGGATTTGCTCCTTTCTGGTCTGATACATTATACACACGGGAGAATCGTCTTCCTTCACAAAAAACGGCAAGGAACCGACGATCGATACCTGTCATTCTCCTTTTACAATAATGTACTCTCTATTTTTATCATAAGGGAAAATATTGTTCAATAGATTTTTCTCAAGGCAATGCTTTCGGGCCGCGTTATCGCAAAAAATCCCGGTCTTTTTTCCCTTCCGTAAAAAAATATTTGATTGTGTCAGTATATAATGATAGACTATAGTGAGTAGTGCGAAGAAGGAGGGACGTGTGGCTAAAGCGAGAATCATGGTCGTCGAGGATGAAAGTATTGTTGCCCTGCAAATTCAGGAAGGACTTGTTGCCGCTGGATATGATGTTCCATCTCCGGTGGCAAACGGAAAAGACGCGATCAAGCAGGCAGGCGAGACGGAGCCCGACCTGATTCTCATGGATATCACCCTCAAGGGGGAGATGGACGGGATCCAGACCGCTTCGACGATCAAGGACATGTACGATATCCCGATTATCTACCTTACCGCGTACTCAGACAACGAAACCGTCGAACGGGCGAAAATTACCGAACCTTACGGTTATATCCTCAAACCCCTTTCGGAAAAATCATTGATACTGGCCATTGAGATGACCTTGCAGAAAGCGAGAAAGGCCAAGGAGTTCAGACAGAACAGTGAATGGTACTCGTCGATTCTCAAGGGAATGGGCCAGGGGCTTATTGTAGTAAATGTCAAAGGGGAAATCAGGTTCATCAATCAATTTGCCGAACAACTCACCTTGTGGGCGCAGCACGAAGTGGCCGGCAAACGCATCACGGATGTATTTCCCGTTATCGACAGTGCGACGGGGGCATTCGCCTCGTTTCCCATGGACAGATCGATCGTTTTCAAAAAACTGACAAAAGGCGAAAATCTCCTTCTCATGACAAAAGACAAGGTAAAGATTCCCATTGAATATTCGGTCGCGCCGCTTCAAAACAAAATGGGTAACGTCATTGGCATCGTCATCATTTTTTTCGGTATCCGTAAAAAACATGACCGCCATCGCCAATCGGATAAACCCGCACGCGGGAATGTAACCGAACCGGTGCGGCTCCTGCCCAGAAAAGGAATTCGGATTTCGGGATTCAGAAGCACCTGGTATTTCATACCGAGTATCCTCACTTCCGGAGTCAGTTTCAACTTTTTTTCACTCGACGAGAACCACATCGGTTTCTTCATGCTCGATGTTTCAGGGTATGGTTTTACGACGGCGCTTTTTTCCATGAATCTGCATCAATTCCTTTCTCCGGCCCCGAACAAGGGGGGCATACTGGTCCGGCAGCCGGAGGACGGCTCTCAATCCATGATACGTTCTCCCGGCGAAGTGGCCCGGGAGTTGAACAACCGCTTCTTTATCGCGGAAAAGGATAATCCATATTTCACGCTGGTATACGCGATAACCGATATAAAAACAGGATCGACCCGTCTCGTTAACGCCGGACATCCTTCCCCAATCTATCAGGGTCATGAGGGTAAGATTAAAATCATCCAGGCAAACGGGAGCGCGATCGGAATGACCGCGGAACCGGTGCTGTCGGAATACGAGTTTACGTTTGAACCCCAAAGCAGGCTTTTTCTCTATTCCGACGGGCTTATCGATTCCACGTTTGCAGACATAAATCAGATATGCTTTAACCGTCTTGTTGCCTTTATCGAAAACAATACAAAGATCAAGATTCCGGATCTCATCCGTAATCTTGAAAATGAAGAACGCGGGTGGCACATGAAGCAGGAATACAAGGACGATGCGTCACTTTTTATTATCGAAAGGGAATGAGGCAGACAGAAAACAAATGAATATCAAAAATCTGTCGATCGTGATCGTTATATGGTTCTCTCTTCCCGCCTGTCATTCTCCCCTCTTTGCCGATCCCCCCCTTTGTTCAATCGGGAATATCATTATGAAAAAAGACATCCGGAACGGAGAGGCGGGGGTGATGTTTACCGTCACCGATGTCTATGTTTTCGGTTCTCCGGGGGCTTCACTCATTTTTACGTTCAGAATAGATCAGGATACATGGCCTTCCGGTTCGACGGTACAACAGGAGGAACACGCTGTTCCTTTTGACCCCGCACATTGGAAAACGGCGGCATGGTTTTTTTATCCCATTCTTTTACTCGAAAAAAAGGGGAACCCGGACGAACCGTATCACGGCTTTTTCTCCGTCATCGACTCCGGAACGGAGGCGGTTCTCGCGTCGAAACGTATCGCTTTTTCAATAAAATGTATATCCGATTACGCCGCGGACCGGCGATTTCCCCTTGAAAAACATCCGCACATCATGAACGCATATCTGGATGAGGACCTGACGGGAAACTGGATCGGTCTCAATCCGGATATGCTTACGAACGGTATCGTGGGTCTCGTCCGTCTCGGGCTTGACGAAAACGGCACATGTTCGGTCCGGGAGGAAACATGGCTTCTTTCCGACACCGGGATAATCGAAAAAAAAGAAGGCAAGGCTTCCGGCCTGCAATGCGAGTGGTTCATCGACCTCCCCGAACCCGGAGGCGGCCCTGAGATTCCCGCTTTGCATATACGAAATAGCGTCAATGAAAACAACGGCGTTTACCGCTACGCCTTCTTTCAAACCGGGGCATTGGGATGTGTCCCGATCGCTGAAGAGAGTAATCCCCTTCTTCCCTTCACGCACCGGGAAACATCCGGTCCCCTCCTCTTTTTCCCCGCTTCGCGATGGGAAACCTCCTGGGAGGAAAACAGAGAATCCCTCGCCTACGCGATTGCCTGTCCTTCATTTCGATTCGATCCGGATCATATCCCCCTGAATGCGGAGATGGCGGAGGCGTACCGGTCATTCATGACCGCCGTGCTTATGGAATGACGCATGGCGTACGACATCCGTGAATAGCGGAAGAGAAAGGAATAACGGCGGACGTCGTTTGAAAAAGCGGCGGATGTCGTTTATATACCGCTTTTTTAACACACGATAAACGGGCGGTTAACGCGCGTTCTGAAAGGATGAGTGTTTGAAATGAAAACATGGTACGCAGTTTTATCCCTTTTGGTTATCCTTGCTCTCATACCTGTCCACGCGAAAACAATAAAACAAAAGGGACTGGAAATTTCAGTTTCGCACGCGCCGTCCTGTATCGACGGGATCGTCAATTTCACGGTTCGTGTTAAAAATACGACCTCACTCGATAAAACTCTCACAGCGACCATTTACCTTTTTCCCGATGGTACTCAAAAACATATTACCGACGAGACGCCGCGTTCACCGGTCTACCTTGAAATCCCGAAAAAACAACACGTCGAAGATACTTTTTTTCTATTTTACCCGGATCCGATACAGGGGGCGACGTGGGAACTCAGGGTAGATGAAATATATGATTTTATCCTCTCGAACGACAATGGAGATGAGGCGGGCGGATTTGTCGAAAAAGAGGGAAAGGAGAGCGTTATGAATCCGGTCATCGGAACCTGGAAAATGACCGCGAGAAAAAAATCGAGGGTATCGGGTGAGTGGACATGGAGTTTCCGGGAGGACGGATCGGTGGTCATCGAAGAAATCCTCGGCCCGGAAGCGAGAATGCCCGTAACGTATGAAGGCCGTTACAGCATCGACGGGCTTTCGGTGTCGGTCGATCTCGGTTCCGGGAGCCCGTTTCCGCGTCGCCTCAAAATCGACGGAGACAGACTCGTTTCGGGAAATGACGTGCTTATCCGAATCGACGGCCCCGGGTTGTCCGAATAAGAATGCCTCCTGTTCCCGGTCATCCGTAACGATACACCGCCTCCTTATCCCCGGCCTGTATGCCGCACCGTGAAAAATGGGTGCTTTGACGAAAGCCTCACTGACGGAAAATAGTAAAATTTCTTGAAAAATTCTACTGTATAAAACCAATTTCTGGTGTATAATGATGAACGAGGAAGAAACCTAACTCGGTGTCTGTCATCATCGGTTCCGGAGAATCATGAGGACACCATACCACGCTGATGAAATCTTATGTGATACGGTGACCAGCGCATTCATGCCGGGTTGTGTATCCGCCCGTTATAATGCGCGGGTACAGGATCGTCCGTTTGCGGGGGTTGTACTCATTAAAAACGAACATATGATGCACGATACGGAGTGAAACGAAAGGGGAAAAAGCAATGATAAAAACATGCAAGGATGTTGTCAGTTTCATTATTATCGATGATCATCCGATTTTTCGCAAAGGTCTTGCCTACCTGATAAACAGCGAAGAAGGATTCGAGGTCATCGGAGAGGCCTCGACTTTTGAAGAAACCATTTTACTCATCGAAAACGAACGGTTCGATTTTGCCATTATCGATATTTCACTCAACGGAAAAAACGGTCTCGAACTGGTGAAGATTCTCCGCCACAACCATCCCGACACCTACTGCCTCGTTCTTTCGATGTATGATGAAGCGGTGTTCGCCACAAGATCCCTGAACCTCGGTGCCCAGGGATATGTCATGAAATCGGAAGATCCTTCCTGCGTCATCTCGGCGATTAAAACGATTATCGACGGGAAAATTTATCTCAGTCCCGATATGGAAGACACCATTCTCACCCAAATGGTGGACAGCATCATGTCAAAATCATTCGACCCGATTCAGCGATTATCGGATCGCGAGTTCGAGATATTCAGACTCATCGGAAAAGGGTATAAACCTCACCAGATCGCGGAGAAACTCTATCTCAAACCGGGAACGATCGAGACGTACAGAAAAAGCCTCAAGAAAAAATTGCATATGAAAAACGCCATAGAGTTACGCCAGTTCGCCATTGAATGGTCGAACAACAACATTTCGAATTAGGCGCAGGAAAACCGCATTTCGTACCATCCCCTGAAGCGGTCCGGAAGCAAAACGCCGCGATAATGGCGGGGGCACTTCGTCTTCCCGAGACGCTTCATGAAGTGACACGGCTTCCACATTCACCGTTTTTTCGGTAACAGAGTTCCGGATTGCTGATAGTGACGACCGTATCCGGTTCGACGGACTCGGTTATCCATGTATTACCGCCGATCACCACATTCTTGCCGATGACGGTATGTCCGCCTAAAATCGTCGCGTTCGCATATACCGTCACGTTATCCTTGAGGGTCGGGTGCCTTTTTGTCCCCCGGATCATCTTACCGCGTTCGTCTTTGGAAAACGAGAGGGCGCCGAGGGTGACCCCCTGATATATTTTCACATTGTTTCCTATTTCCGTCGTTTCACCGATAACCACACCGCTGCCATGATCGATGAAGAACGATTCACCGACGTTCGCCCCCGGGTGGATATCGATAGCGGTTTCCGAATGCGTCCACTCGTTCATGATACGGGGGATAAGGGGAACCTGTTCGGTGTAGAGGATATGTGCGATCCGGTGGACCGTGATTGCCTTGATGAACGGATAGGCCATAATAATCTCGTCAAGGGATTTCGCGGCAGGATCCCCGTCATAGGCCGCCTCGACATCGAGTTTCAGCAATCGCCTGTTTTCGGGAAGCGATTGAAGAAGCTTTTCGGTAATATGTTTCGCCCTCCATTCACAATCGCATTCGTCGCATTTGTTCAGGGTACACTGATACTTCAACGCACGCGTTATTTGTTCCACACATTTATCATAGAGTTGTTCGATGATCGATCCCACATAATAGCGAACTGAAGACGTGGTCACGGCCTCATTTCCGATAAAACCGGGGAATATGATTCTGAAAAAATCCCTGATAATCTCAACGACGGATTCGGTCGTGGGTAGATTGAGTCCGTCAACATGGTTTATTCCTCTCTGTTTTTCATACGATTGCCCGAGGATATCGACAAGATGATGCATTGTCGTTTTTTTCCAGTCATCCTTCTCTTTCATCCGTCCCCTCCTTTCCTATACCGGGCCGCGCGATATACTCCCATTTTATATAACCATTTTTATAATAAATATATCCGTTTAGATTTAAATTGTCAACTTATATATTAATCTAAATCGGCACGGCAACAAACCGCATTGGTAAGGACGTTTTCCGAAGCCGGCCGTATGTACAAAAATCGATGTTCTCCGCCCCAACCGGGCCCTGTTCGAGTTGCATCGACCGGCTTTTTTTCACTATATTTAGGTTATGGAAAACATTTCCGATGTGATGAAATTCGGGAAACTGTCGCTTTCGATTAAAAACTCGGAGGTCACACAAATTCTGGGGATCCATTACCTCCATATCGGTCTCAATGAGAATGAAGACCTCTATGTAACGAAATACGGCATACCATTTTACCATCAACTGGAACCTCGTCAATTTCTGACCGACAGGGACTGGTTTCAGGCGCACTCCGATCGATTATCGGGTACAAGCTGCACCTACCGTGTAAGAACAAAAGAGGTGAATGGAGTATGTAAAGACGTGGTAATCAAATGGAATAGAATGGGACAGGACATACCGGGCGCGGAAGACTTTGAAGAGTTTGCAGGTGCAGAGTTCAACAGCCCCTTCGAGGAGTTTTCACTGGTCATGGAATTGAGAAACACCAAGTATGAATCCCCGGGCAGAATCATTACACAAAAACCGCTTGCCGTCTATGTCCCGAACGAACACGTCGAACTTTGGGAATCCGGCAGGCGTGAGTACAAAATGCGGAACAAAATCGCCGCCCATGAAGAAATAGAACTCAATATGTACCGTTCATACGTTATGATCTATGAATGGGTCAAGGGAATCGACCTCGCAAAAGCCCACACCCTCGGGATCGTCGACAGGGAAACGATGAAAGCGTTCACGCTGCATGTCGATAAAGAACTCAGAAACAAGGGATTTCATGTCAGGGACAGAAAGCCCCATCACATCATCATCAGACCCGGAAAAGACCGCGCCCTTAAACGTACCAAAGACGGCAGCATCCCGTATGCGCTTGTCGATTTCGAACTTCTTGAGCGGACTACCGAACGGGATAGAATCGTCAAAAACGCGAAAAGAACCAATTATCTGAGACGACAAAGTACCCGCTTCTCGTACAGCGGGTTTAAAAGCATTCCACCGTACCTCAAATCACGGACGATTATGGGTGTCGACTATATTTACGGGCACGCGGAGTTTACCCACGGGGCCCTCTGGATAGTGGGAAGGGACCCGGAGTTGTTCGATTATTTTCTTCCCGAACGATGGGAAAAGACACCCAGGAAAAAGCTTTCCGCCACAAGTGAAATATACCATACCGTAACAAAAGACAATATCCACCTTGTCTGGAAGGTATCGCGGGTCGGGCTCCTCCCCCATGTCGATCCGCTCGGCGGACACGCCCGCCGTATTATCGAGCATGGCTATAACAGCCCC
Source organism: Spirochaetales bacterium (assembly GCA_016930085.1). Classification (NCBI taxonomy): domain Bacteria; kingdom Pseudomonadati; phylum Spirochaetota; class Spirochaetia; order Spirochaetales; species Spirochaetales bacterium. The sequence goes on along the minus strand of JAFGHO010000107.1, from coordinate 119,856 downwards.
TTCGAAGAGGTAAGCATCGCGCTGGAATTGAATAAAAAAGGCATTCAGACGATATATCCGCGAGCCATTTATATGACCGGCAACGCCATCGATATCGATTCGTCACTCAGCGACAAGAGGCGATATATAGCCCACAGCGATCTTCGCAATCCCGACGACACGCCGATCCTGAGAGAAGATCGCGACTATCTGCTGATCTGGGGCTACTGGAACGGACCCGACGATATGCTTGCCCTGTATGACGGCAACTATTACAGCAGCGTCAATGCGATTTACGCCTGTAAAATCGGACTTATTTCAAAAAAAGAATACAAACAGCTTTTACAGCGGCAAAAAAAGAAATTATTCAAGGCCGGATTCGAGGATCTGAACATGAAGGGGTCCCACCTGCTTCTCTCACTCGACAGCAGGGGCAACCTTCTTCACGACATCGATAAAAAACCCGCCGTCATCATCTGCAACTTCGAACTGATTCGCAGAATCCGACCGGCGGGCCGTTTTTCCCGCGTAACGGATGCGCGCCATTTTCCCACAAGCGGCCAATCGTCATCGCTTATCGACATGCCCGATAACACACGGGAGATCAACAGCGCACAATAACGCGCGCGAGGCTTCCCGTGAAAACTCACGGGAAGAAAATACGGTTTTTTACCGGTTAACCATACCACCGGTATGAACGATATTAATGGGGAGGGAATTGTCACAGGCGGATGGAGTTCCCCGGGACGGATAAAAGCAAAACCAATGAGGAGTCAAGGCGATGAATATATTTGTAACAGGGGGAACCGGATTTATCGGTTCATACGTGGTAAAACGGCTTTCCGACGCGGGTCATTCGATCACGATTCTTGCCCGTAATCCGGACAAGGTACCGGCGTTACACACGCTTGCCGGTGTGTCCATTATCCCCGGACTTTTAACGGATTTTCATATTATCGAGAAACATATGCATGAAAAGGACGCGTGCATCCATATTGCACTCGGCTGGGGGGATATCGCAACGAGCATGCTTAAAAACGATACGTTTCCTTCCGTCTTTATTTTCGAGACGGCCGCACGGGCTGGCGTGAAACACCTTATCTATACATCATCAACGGCGGCAACGGGTAATAATCCGCACCGTGGAAAGGGATATCGTGAAAGTGAACCGGTCACCTACTATGGTGCGACAAAAGCTGCATCCGAGCAGTATCTTTACGCGGTCTCCCATATGTTCCCGATACGCTGCAACATTATCCGTCCGGGATATACCTTCGGCAATCCCGTGATTCCGGGCGCATATATCGAATCCGACAACCGTTTCCGTCACATTGCCGCCGCCGTGAAAAAGCATCACCCCCTCACCCTGACAAAACATGACGGGACACAGTTTATCTGGGCGGGCGACCTCGCGAAAGTATATGAAGCCGTTCTGGCATCAAACGTGAACAGGGAATGCTATTTCTGCCTCGGAAGCGAATATATTACATGGGAAGCGATCGCTTTTGAAGCGATAACGATGACCGGTTCATCGACGAGCGTCATTCTGGAGGATAAAGGATACGATGAACAACCACTCCTTTTCGATGTCGAATCCATTAAAGCCCATTTCGGTCTGTCGTTTTCCTGCAGGCAAAAGATCAGGGAACATCTTGAGTTTCTCATTGAGACGGTTTGACTTTCAAAACTGACTATATTCGGTTGCGTATTGGGTTTTTCTTTAGGTTTTCCGCTATCCCCGCTCTTCGGCAAGACGGTAAAAAACCTCGGGCAGCTTGAGAAAATATCGATAGGTAAGTTCCAGGTTGTTGATTGAAATCCTTTCATCCCGGCCGTGCAGTACTCCCGTGTATTCGTCCATGGTCATCGATTCATCAAAAAGAGAAAATCCGTAAACGATCGTTCCCCTGACCCTCCAGAACCTCGCGTCCGTAACCCCGCTGAATAAAGCGGGAATCGGCCTGGCACCCGGGTACATGGCCTGTACAATCTCGAAGGTCGCATCGAAAAGCGGCGTGTCTTTTTCCGAGACATTGGACGGGAAATAATCGACGACTTCCATCTCAAACTTGTCCATATCCGGGCCCAACGTCCGCTTTATTTCCTCCGTCACATCCTCCACTGTCTGGCCGGGAAGAATACGGATGTCCAGCTCGCATGTCCCCTTATCCGGAATGACATTCGTTTTTACGCCCGCCCTTAGAATATTGGGGCTGAATGTCATCCGTGAAATCGCGTGAAGATGCCGCGCCATGCCCGGTGATGAGGATGAAAGGCGGCGGAGAGCGGTGTCAAGGGTAATCGGATTCGTGAGAAGCGCCTGCGCGAGGCCTCCCAGATTCATACTCCGTACCATTTCCCGGTATTCGTCACAGATCCCTATCCGCATCGCGTGATTGGCGAGCAGGGAAATCGCCCCTGAAATCCTTAAAGCCGCGTTTTCCGCCATATAGGGAAGACTTCCGTGCCCTGATCTCCCTTTTGCCGTGAGCCTGGTCCAGGCGATTCCCTTCTCCCCGGTGGTAATCACGATTCCATTTCCGTGTTTCCCTTTGACGAAAAACCCTCCGGCCTCCGTAATCATGTAATCCGCCTTCACCTTTTTCCAGTGATTTTCAACCAGCCACCGCGCCCCGTATCTTCCCGACGCCTCCTCGTCCGCGACGGCAAGAAAAATCAGATCACCGGGAAGCCGTTTTTTTTCCTTAATAATATCGGCAAAAGCAACCGCCTGGCAGGAAGCGATATTGAGCATATCGACCGTCCCCCGCCCCCATATATAGCCGCCATGGCTTATTCCCCCGAAGGGATCGAACTTCCAGCCGTCCTCGTCCGCCGGAACAACATCGAGATGACACATATACATGAGAGAAGGAGAACCCGGTCTTGTTCCGGGGACCCGTGCGAGAATGCTGGCCCTTCCTTTTCGCGATTCGAGTATCTCCGTTTTTATGTTATTTGATTCAAAAAAACGTTTCAGTGTCCTGGCGGATTTGATCTCATTTCCCGAATCCGGGCTTCCGTCATTGACGCACCGGTTGCGAATAAGCTCCTGAAGAAGAGACACGACTTTATTTTCCGATTTTTTATTTCCCGCCACGATCCTTGTTATCCGATACCCTGAACTCAGTGACGGTCGATTGTAAATTATTTACGGTTTCCTGTATTTTTTCCGACACGTCCTGCAATACCTGAAGGGCTTTCAGTATTTCCTCGCTTCCCAGCTTCTGTTCCGATGAGGCGTGAAGAATTTCCGTCGCCACCTGGTCGAGCATTCCCGTGGCCTCGATAACCTTGCTCCCCTCTTTTGTTTCACGGCCGATCGCCTCCCCTATTTCGGCCGAAGACTGCACCAGGTGTTCCATGGATTTCAGGATTTCCTGCGCACCCGAACGCTGTTCACTGAGGGCACTCGAAATCTCCATGATAAGATGGGCCGTTTTGTCGATATCGACCATGATTTCTTCAAAGGCTTTTGCGGCTTCCGAAGAAAGTTTCGTTCCGTGTTCGATCTTTTCGATTGTTTCCTTGACGATCTGCTTGATCGTCTTTGCCTCACCCGATGAATCGGCGGCGAGTTTTCTGATCTCTTCCGCGACTACGGCGAATCCTTTTCCCGTTTCCCCGGCGTGCGCCGCCTCGATCGCCGCGTTCATGGAAAGCAGATTCGTCGTTGCCGCAATCCTGGCGATACCGCCGATCGCTTCCGCGATCTTGGAGGAGGCGACCTGTATTTCCTGCATCGCGTTCATCATTGTCTGTATTTTTTCACCGCCCTCGCGTGCGATGATTGAAAGTCCCTTCCCGAACTCCTCCGCTTTCTGGGAACTCGTATTTACCGAATTGATCGAGCTGACCATCTCCTCGATACTCGCGGAACTTTCCGCGACCGCCCCCGCCTGGCTTTCCATATGCCCTTTTATCTGTTCGGTGATCGAAATCATCCCGTTTATCGATTTTATCGTTTCATCAACGACCGCCTTATGCTTTTCCAGATTGTTGTGGACGCTGTCGATTGAAGCGACCATCTGTCTGACCGCGGCACTCGATTCATTGACCGCGGTGGTGAGGTTTTCGTTGACCTTCCCGACTTCTTCCGAACCGGATTTGATCGATGTCAGGCAGTCGTCGAACTCCCCGGCCATACCGTCGAATGCCTGACAGATCTGACCGATCTCGTCCTTCGATTTGACATTCACCCGCACCGTCAGGTTCTTCGAAGCGAAATCTCTTATCCCGGATATGAGGCTCGTCACCGGCTTGAATAACAGCCAGAGTCTCACGAGGAGAATACCGCTGATGACGACGATTACTCCTATTGAACCGAAAAGAATAAAACGTATCTCCCCGAACTTGTTCGTCACATCTTTGAAAAAAGAAACATATTCTGTCGATAGTATAGTCCGCTCGATACCGGAAAAACTCAACAGGAGGAATATCCGGTCGACCAAAAAAACCACTATTATGACGAGAACAAAAACCAGCATTCGGTTCAGTGTTTTTAGGTTTGCCTTTTTATTCATTCCCTACCTCTTTCCGATAGACTCAACCCTTACAATCTAATTGATTTCAAGTAAAATGTCAAAAAAAAGAAAGCGAAAATTTCTTTTTTCATATTGATCCCATACGGTTATAGGCAAAGCGGATAATTTGGAATATAATCGGGATAACGATATTAATGTAACAGAGGATACGGTTATGGGTCCCGAAAAACAAAGAAAAATCTGTATTCTTGGGGCGGGGGCCTGGGGAACGGCGATGGCTAAAGTCATCGCGGAAAAGGGCTTTCCCGTTGAAATATGGTGTTTTGAAAAGGAAGTGGCTGAACAGATCAACAGGGAGAAGGTCAACAGCCGGTACCTCATGGGCGTGCAGCTTCCCCCCAACATACGGGCCACCACGGACATTCAAAAGGCGGTGACAGGCAAGGAGTACCTCCTCTTCGCCGTCCCCTCTCTCTATATCGTCGAAATAACAAAACGAATCCTCCAGATTCCGGATATCATCGAAGGCAGGATGCAGATCGGTATTCTCACGAAAGGCTTCATAAAAACACACGCCGGAACCCTCCTCATCACCGAAGCGCTCGAAAATTATCTTCCCGGCTTCTACAAGGGAAACCTCACCTATATATCCGGCCCGTCTCACGCGGAAGAGGTGGCGCGTGGAAAGATCACCGGCCTGATAAGCGCGTCGTCGAACGGGGTGAATTCGATCAAGTTCAGGGAACTGCTTTCCGGCGGCAAACTCATCGTCTTTTCTTCTTTCGACGTGATCGGCGTCCAGGTAAGCGCGGGGCTGAAAAACGTCATCGCGATCGCGTTCGGCGTCCTCGACGCCCTCAAGGAGCTTTCACAGGACTTCGGGGACAACACCGAAAGTCTGCTTCTCGCTGCCGGGCTCAATGAGATACAGATCCTCGGTCAAGCGATGGGCGCCACGCACCAGGAAACATTCACGTCGATCGCCGGTGTCGGCGATCTCGATGTCACCTGCAGAAGCATTTACGGACGAAACAGGAGGCTGGGAAGGGAGATTATTTTCCAGAGAAGGCTTTCGAGTTACAAAAATATCGAGGAAGTGATCGATGATATCAATTCGTTCGGTTATTTCCCCGAAGGCATTCTGGCCGCACAGCGCGTCCATGACCTTGTCAGGGAACGGAAACTCAAGCTGCCGATATCGACTGGTGTGTACAGGATTCTGGACTGTCAGGTCAAACCCATGCAGGAAGTCGAGCGGATCCTTAAAGGAATAACCCGGGGTACGGGATTCGGGACGTTGGAAAGCAAAAAAACGGGAATATGGCCGTCTATTCTTTGACGGAAAGCGAACGTGCCAACCGCTTGATCGATTCCAGGTCCGTTCTCCTGAAATGTTTCCATGCAAAGGGGAAAATGCTGTTGTTATGAAAGAGGGGTTCTTCCTCGAGGGGATACACCGATGTTCGAACGCATTCCTTCCATATCGGCGTTCCCGGCACCGGCGAGAACTCCGCGATGTATATTCTCACCCCGTAACGGGAGAGCGTCCTTACGGATTCCTCGACGTCTTCACTGTATTGTCCCGGAAGTCCGGCGAGAATATAGCACCCGATCTCATGCCCCCCGAAACCGGCCTTTTTAAGCAGATCGACGGCGTCACCCAACGCACCGACGGACACCTTGTTGTCATAGCTGCGGTGAAAGTCCGGACGCATACTCTCTATCCCGATCCTTATTTCACGGAATCCGGCCTTTTTCATTAATACCGCCAGCTCCGTATCGAGATACCGGAGGTGAATGCCGTTGGGGAGGTAAAAATTCACATTGAGACCCGAATCACATACCATGTGAAGAAATGGAATGATCCCCCGTTCCCTGTCTGCGAGAAGGGCATCGTCATAAAAGGCAAAGACACGAGTTCCGAGCCTGCCGTGAGTTTCCCGCAGCAGGGCAAAGGCGGAAGCGGGATCGCCGTTATGAAAGTCTCCCGATAGCAGTGAGGACGCGCAATACCTGCACCTGAAAGGACACCCGCTGTGAATTTTCAAGACGGCCGCATCCGAATAAATATCCGAGAGGATGAGCAGGTCACTGTCGTGCGGGGCATCGGGAACGGGAAGACCGAGTGAGCCGCACACTTCACCGAGACGGGGCGAGGCCGGACCGCTTATGACCTCGTCCGCGCCGGTTACCTCGATGCAATGAGAAGAGCATAATGTCGCGTAGGTACCGCCGGCAATAACCTTAACCCGCGGATGGTATTTTCTTACGATCCGGACCGCTTCCCGGACACCCGGATACCAGTACGTCATCCCCGTCGTCACCAACACGATATCGGGCCGGATGCCTGAGACACGCCGTTCGATTTCTTCCGTAATGATTCCATAGCGGGAATAATACCGCTTGATGTTTTTAAGCGCCACGGGCTTTTCGATATGCTGCTTGAAGAATTTTCCCGTGCCGTTTTCATGACGGCGGGGAGCAGAGAGAAAACGGCATGAGGTTTCATCGGTGTAGTCAAGGCAGTTCAAAAGCGATACGCGGTAGCCTGCCCGTTCGAGGCTTTTCCCTATCGTAAGAAGGGGAAACGGTTTTATGAAAAGATCAAAAAGGGCGAAATCATATACGGGGGGAAATATAAGCAATGCGTGCGGCATATTCGCGGTTTTCATCATTATTACTCAGGCGGACAGTGTATCCTATCGCTTTGCTTTTATCAACGTGTACTAAAAACGGCAAATCCTCAAGAGGGCGATCCTTTTTCATTACATCATACTCATATCAATATTTTAGAAACACCTGTGTCCGCATTTCGAACCTGTTGCATCGGTGACATCACGGATATTGTAACATTGCGAAAAATAAGCTACGCTGTACAATCGATTATAGAAAGAAAGAACAGAGGCTATATGAAAACGGTAACGGCCTTTTCCCCCGGCCATATAACGGGATTTTTTTATATTCACGATACCGGACGCTCACCGCTTCACTCCGGTTCGCTGGGTGCCGGATTTTCTCTTGAAAAAGGCGTCACCACCATGCTTACCGTCGAAACGGCTCCCGAAAGGACAATCGATATCATCATCAATGGAATACCGGCCGGAAACGCGGCCGTATCCGAACGGGTTATCGATCTTTTTTTCGATCTTACCGGAACGGACGATTCCTGCCGCATCAAGGTGGATCACACAATCGACCTTCCAATCGGAGCGGGATGCGGGACGAGCGGGGCCGGGGCCCTGAGTCTCGCCTTATCGCTCGATGAGGCTTTTGGGACCGGACTTTCACGTATCGAGGCGGCCGGACTCGCCCATCGGGCCGAGGTTGAAATGAAAACGGGCCTCGGGACCGTTATCGGAGAAACATTCGGGGGTATCGAGATACGTATCGCGCCGGGCGCGCCGGGAACCGGGAGGATGCTTCAGATTCCGCCCGACCGCCGGTACAAGGCCGTCGCCCTCATTCTCGGCGGTCTCGAAACAAAGGAACTGCTCCGGCAAAAAAAGACCAGGCGCGCGGTGAACAGGTACGGCAAAAAACTCATCAAACAGCTTGTCAAAGACCCGACCGTCCCCGCTTTTTTGCGTCTTTCCCGCCATTTTACGGAAAAAACGGGCCTCGCGGATGCGACGACTCATCACATCCTTCGCGTTCTCGACGATGAAGGAATTACGGCGGGTATGCCGATGTTCGGCCGGGGTGTGTTCACCATCGTCGGGGAGGATGCGGCAGAGAAAGTGCGGCATCTTCTTTTTACTTGTACAGGAAGTAAAAATAGTATAGTCTGTGATATCGATTATCAGGGAGCAAGGGTACTGGATGGGAATTAACATACCGGAATCACATCCAAGGGCGGCCTCACTCAAAATACGTGAGGCACTCATCCGTGGTGTGGAAGACAATGTCGTGGCGTATGCCGGACTTATCGCACACGGCAGAGGGGAGGCGTTCGATTATCTCATCGGTGAAAAAACGATCCCCCAGGCACAGCGGGCGATAGAAGCCGCCGCCGCTTCACTTCTTAATGCCGCCGCACCGGTGATTTCGGTCAACGGCAATACGGCGGTTCTCGTGCCCCGTGAACTGGTCGGGCTTTCCGAGATCACGGGCGCCCGGCTTGAAGTCAACCTTTTCTACCGGACGCGCGAACGTGAAGAGGCCGTCCGCAAGGCGCTTCTGGATGCCGGTGGCCGGCATATTTACGGCGTTGGCGAAGCGGCGTCGGAGGTCATCGACGAACTTCAAAGTGAAAGAAGGCGTGTCGATCCGGACGGCATACTGAAAGCGGATGTCGTTCTCGTTCCGCTCGAAGACGGCGACAGGACGAAAGCGCTGGTCCGCTGCGGTAAAACGGTGATTACCGTCGATCTCAATCCCCTGTCCCGTACCTCCCGGACGGCGCATATCACGATTGTCGATAATATCACCCGTACCCTTCCCGCACTTATTGAAAAGGTGAAGGAATTGAAAACAACACCGCGTCCCGCCCTCAAGCGGATCGTCGAAAGCTACGACAACAAAAAAAACACCGGGGAAGCGTTGCGGGCGATCTGCGACAGGCTGCTTCTGCTCGCCGGAGGCGGGACGGATATCCCATGAATATATTGTGTATAAAGTAATTAATTATGGAAGATAAAGGGAAAGATCAGGACATTATATCGGCGGAATTGAAAAACCGTCTCATGAAGGACCTCACCTTCAATTCCGGGAAAATACTCGGCTCGATGTGCACCAGGCCCCACCCCTTTGCGGAAGAGATATTCATGCGGTACATCGAAAAAAATATCGGCGACCCCGGCCTTGTCAACGCGACGGAAGAAATAGAGAAAGAGGCGATAGCGTTGCTCGGGAACCTGGTCGGATTGAGAAAAGCCGCAGGACACATCGTTACCGGGGGGACTGAGGCCAATATCCTTGCCATGTGGACGGCAAAAAAAAGAATGAAAAAAAAGGTGAGAACGCCCGAAGTCATTCTCTCCGAAGACGCGCATTTTTCCTTTGACAAGGCAGCCGAACTCATCGGTCTGAAACTCAAAAAAATCAAAGTGACCGGACAATTCCGCATCGATATCGAAAAGGTAAAAAGGGCTCTTTCGCCCAACACCATCGCCATCGTCGGTGCCGCTGGGACGACGGGGCTGGGTGTCGTCGACCGGATCGATGAATTGTCCGCGATCGCCCTCGAAGCGGACATCCACCTTCACGTCGACGCCGCTTTCGGGGGATATGTGCTTCCGTTTCTCAAAGAACTCGGCTACGAACAGCCCCCGTTCAACTTCAGACTCAAGGGGGTGTCTTCCATGACCATCGATCCTCACAAGATGGGCATGGCCGTCATTCCGGCGGGTGGTATTCTCTACAGGACGAAAGAACTCTCTGAGACGGTGCGCATTCCCGTTCCTTACCTGTCGGGCGGAGAAAACGCTCGGGCGACGATCGTCGGAACGAGGTCGGGGGCGTCGGTTCTCTCCGTCTGGTCGCTCCTCAACCACCTGGGGCGTCAGGGGTACCGGACGATCATCAGGAGGTGTATGGATTCGACCGTCTACCTCGCTGAAAAAATCGCCGGCATCGAGGATGTCGAAATGATGATAAAGCCGGTGATCAATATCGCCGGTATTACCTCGAAGGTTCATCCGGTCGGCTCGATCGCGGAACGATTGAGAAAAAAGGGATGGGCGATCTCGCTTTTTCCGAACCACATCCGTATTGTCCTCATGCCCCACGTCTATCGCGAGCATATCGACAAGTTTATCGACGATCTCAGCGACATATGCGCCAAACTGAGGGGGGTATCGTGAAAAACTGTCACCCGTCAAAGGATATTACCGGTTCGATCGAAGAATCCGGTAAAGGCAAAAAGATCGTTCTTTGCATAACGGGAAGCGTCGCCGCGGTCAGATCACCCGATATCGCGCGGGGTCTCATGCGGCGCGGCTACGAGGTATATCCGGTCATGACGGCCGCGGGGTGCCGTATCATACATCCCGATCTCATGCATTGGGCGACAGGGAATCCCGCGGTAACGGAACTGACCGGCGCGCTGGAACATGTGCGTCTCGCAGGGAATGTCGCGGGAAAGGCGGACCTCATTCTCATTGCCCCGTCGACGGCAAATACCATCGGCAAGATCTCATCGGGCATCGACGACACACCGGTAACGACGGTGGCGACGACTGCCATCGGTGAAGGAATACCGTTGGTGATCGTCCCGGCGATGCATGAATCCATGTACAATCACCCCATTCTCAGGGAAAATATTCTTCGTCTCAGACAAATGGGCATCGATGTCCTCGATCCTCTTGTCGAAGAGGGAAAGGCAAAAATCCCGGACACGGATGCAATCATTCAACATGTTATTACCCGGTTTTCTTCCGCAGGACGCCTCGAATCCTTGCGTGTCCTTATTACGGCGGGGGCAACGATCGAATATATCGATCCGGTGAGAATCATCACGAACAGAAGTTCCGGAAAAATGGGGATGGCGCTGGCAGCCGCGTCTCATCTGGCCGGTGCGGATGTGACGGTCGTCTATGGTAGGGGGACCGCGCCGTTGCCGTACGGCGTCCGCGTGGTGCGCGTCGAGACGGCCGCACAGATGCAGGAAGAGGTCTCTCGACGGCTCGAATCGAAAGGGGTCGATATCGTGATCGCGGCCGCGGCTGTCGGCGACTGGACCGTGAAAAAATCATCAGATACAAAAATCGCCACCTCCGGACGGAAGACACTCTCACTCGACCTTGTTCCCACGCCAAAGATCATCGACGGAATCAGGAAAAAGAGTCCTGAGGTTTTTCTCGTCTGTTTCCGGGCCGTGACCGGGCTCGAGGACGAACAAATAATTGCGGACGCATTCGTCCGGCTTCAAAAGGCGGATGCCGACCTCATTGTCGCAAACGACGTGGCGAGAAAAGGATCGGGATTCGAAGGAGACACGAACGAGGTGTTTATCGTCGATCATAAAAGGAACGTCCTTCATGTGGGGCCTTCATCGAAGACGGAGGTGGCCGTGAAAATAATCGAAGCGATAAACCGCGGGCTTGAAAAGAGGAATCGGTAAGCCCGGATGTACCGAAACCCTTAAACCACGCTTTTTCCTTGACATTATCCGCAAACAGGATATAATAATGTCGAACATAAAACTAAAAAAGTGTGTTTTTTGTCGCCGGCGTTTACGTTAACACGACATGCCTTTCACGAAAAAAGGAGGAACCCATGAAAAAAAAAGCAATGACGGTCTGTATCTCGCTCATGCTGCTTTTTATCGTCATATCGGCGGGGTATGCCGGAAATCCGCTCGTGACAAACGTACGTACGGCAGATCCTAATCCGTTTGTCTATAACGACAGATTTTACATTGTCTGCGGTCAGGACGAGGTCAACACGGACGGCTTCAATATGTACGCGTGGAGGCTGCTGTCGTCGACAAACATGAGGGACTGGACCGATCACGGCCAGATTCTGCGGCCTGACCAGATAAACTGGATGCCGGACAACCGCGCGTGGGCGTCGTCCATCGTCTATCGAAACGGTTATTTTTATTTTTACGCGAGTAACGACCGGCAGATCGGGGTCTTGAGGAGTACATCGGTCACCGGTCCTTATGAAGACATAAACGGCGGGCCGATTATCGACGGTAATACACCGGGCCACGCGGCACGGGATATCGATCCCATGTGTTTTATCGACGACGACGGACAGGCCTATCTGTTCTGGGGCGGCGACGGCAACTGCCGCTACGCGCGGCTTGAAAGTAACATGACCTCACTCGCGGGCAGTGTCATGGATGTCCCCGGACTCACCTCCTATCTCGAAGCCCCCTTTGTCATCAAGGAAAACGGTACCTATTTCCTCATGTATGCCGACTCCCCGTGGCCGTCCGAAATCCGCTACGCGACAAGTTCGGGTATCACGGGCCCGTGGCAGTACCGGGGGGTCATCGGTACCCCGACCGGTTCGGGAACCAATCACGAAGGCGCCGCATATTACAAGGGTCAGTGGTGGTACGCCTACCATACGGAGGAATTATCGAACGACAACCCTTACAGCAGGTCGGTGTGCGTGGACAAAATGTACGTCAATGGAACCACAATAGAAAGAATCGTCTACACAGACAACAATGGCGGGGGCATCGACGAACCGACCGCTGTTCCGACAGCCGCACCGACGCCGCCGCCTGCATCACAGAATCCCGTCTGGAGCGGCGGGCCGTATACGCTGGACGGAACGGACGATTATATCGATGTACCGGACAACATCACGATGGAACTCTACGATTTTACCATCGCCGCCTGGGTCAATCTCGTTTCGGCGGGCACCTGGTCGAGAATTTTCGATTTCGGCTCCGATACGACATGCAACATGTTTCTCACCCCTTCATGCGATTCCGGGACGATCCGGTTTGCCATTACCGTCGCCGGCAACTCGGACGAACAGCGCATCGACGGTTCATCGTTTCCGACGGGCTCGTGGCAGCATGTAGCCGTGACCAAAAGCGGAAACACGGGAATCCTCTACGTGAACGGAAGCGAAGCGGGGAGGAACACTTCGATGACCCTCAGCCCCGTTGATCTGGGCGGCACGCTCTGCAATTATATCGGCCGGTCGCAGTATGCCGGCGATCCCTATCTGAACGGCAGCGTCGACGATTTCCTGATTTACAACAGGCAGCTCGGCGGCTCCGAAATCCTCACGCTCTCAAATTATCCTCCCGGATCGACCGGCGCTATCGGTGATGTGAACGATGACGGGGCGATCAATATCGTGGACGCCCTTCTCGTGGCCCAGTACTATGTCGGTCTCGATCCACAGGGATTCAACCGGAGTCGTGCGGACGCGAACTGTAACGGTAATATCGATATCGTCGATGCCCTATTAGTTGCACAGTATTACGTGGGCTTGATCGACCGCTTCTGCCAGGCATGATGTTCCGAAGCGCCCGTTAAGGTTTCAACAAAACTGCGAGACGAGACCCACGTAGAATCTGGCGATGAGCAAACCGTCGATAATATCGACCTTATTGTCACAGTTCACGTCCGCCGTATCGACATTGACGCTATCGGGCCCGATAAGGCTGACATAGTACCGTGCCACAAGCAGGGCGTCGATAATATTGATCCGATACGATCTCCGACTGTAATGGGAATAACGGCAGAATCATGAAAGCGAGGACAAGAGAAAAAAGTTGAAAGAAAAAAGCTTTGTTTTCCATATGAAGGACTCCTCTATGTATAACTATTTTGCACGATTATCTCCTTTTTTTTAACAATCCGCCGACCTGCCGGGTATGACTGGACCCTCTGTCTTCTTCGAATAATCGAAGTCATTTGACATGGGGCCGGACAAATGGTATAATGATTTTCAGTAAAAGAGGCCAATAAGGAATTTTAATAGATGAAAAGGTCTCATCATTTTTTCGAATACAGAAAATGAACACAAAAAGACGTCCGCATGATTCACAGCGAACAATGAAAACAAATTTATGCAGGGGGGTGTGAAATGAAAAAATATTTTTTTCTATTGACTTTCCTTTTTCTTTTTATCGGTTCTCTCGCGTGGGCGTACGATTATGCCGATGCCTTTGAAAAGGGGGTCCGGTTTTTCGACGCCAATAAATGCGGCACCGATGTGAGGCAGGACAATGTTTTTTCATGGCGGGGAAACTGTCATACCGGAGACGGCGACGGTTCGATCGACCTGACCGGCGGATATCACGACGCCGGCGACCATGTCAAATTCGGGCTTCCGCAATTCTGGACGGCCGGTGTGTTGGGGTGGATCCTCTATGAATACAAATCGACCCTTGACAGAAACGGATTTACCCCGAAGCTCATGTCGGTGATCAAGCGATTTACCGATTTCATTTTGAAAAGCCATCCCTCGGCTCATGTCCTTTACTGGGAAGTCGGTGACGGTCATTCCGATCACGCTTACTGGGGCCCCCCGGAAACACAGACGGACGACCGCCCGGTTAAAATAATCAATGCGTCCAATCCCGGCACGGATGTCTGCGGCGAAGCGTCGGCTGCCCTCTCCCTGATGTACCTCAATTATCGCAACACCGATTCGTCGTACGCGGCCATGTGCCTTCAGGGGGCGAAGGAACTCTACGATCTCGGAAGGAATTATCTCGGGCAGACCACCTGCGACTTTTACAAATCGTCGTCCCACTATGACGACCTTGCCTGGGCCGCGGTCTGGCTCGCCGTCGCGACCGGGGACGAGAGTTACCTCGAACCGGTCGACGGCTACCTGGACGAACGAAACAATTACGGGGACGACAATTACGCGAAGGAATGGGCCCCCGCATGGGACGATGTTGCCCTCTTTGCCATGCTGAAAATGGCCCAACTGACTGAAAACTTCAAATATATGATCGGTGTCGAGAATAACCTTACATGGTACAGCCGCGATCTCAATAAAACACCGGGCGGACTCCCATGGCTCGATTCATGGGGCGTTCTCCGGTACGCGTCCGCCGAAGCCGGATTGGGTTTTCTCGCAAGCAAACTCGTCGGTATCAACCTGTATAACGAAACAGGGGAAAAAACAATGGACTACATTCTCGGAAGCAACCCGAGAAACGGCTCCTACATCACCAACTACCTCAACAATCCTCCGCGCCACCCGCACCACAGGGCGAACCAGCCGGACAAAAACTCATCGTCGACGAACGGTATGGTCGGCGCCCTTGTCGGCGGACCGAACGAAAGCGACGGGTATACCGACGACGTGAACGACTATACGATGAACGAAGTCGCGATCGACTACAATGCCTCGTACCTTTTGGGCATGGCCGGGATGATATATTTCGAATCGGGCGGTGAACCCGCACCTTCTCCCGTCCCTCCGGAACACCCGACGCTCGAAATTCTCTACCGCCCGGCCGAGGCCAACTCCGCATCGAACCAGATCAAGCCTTTTATGAAGGTGAAAAACCCGGGACCGGTCCCCATTACCCTGAGCGGGATTACGATCCGTTACTGGTTCACCACGGAAGGAAACGGACCGGACGAGTTTTTCGTGGATTGGGCTTCGATGGGCCGGGAACATATTACGGGAAACGTCTACGACGGGTTCCTCGAAATCGGATTCCTCGATTCGGCGCCCGTTCTCAAGATCGGGACGGATACGGGAGAAATGCAGATCAGAATCACGAAACCGGATTGGGCCGAATACGATCAGAGCAACGATTATTCCTTTAATTCAAGTTCGCCGAACGATTTCACCGTTAACACGAAAATAACCGCCTATCATGAAGGGGCGTTGATCTTCGGCATCGAACCCTCAGGCAGCGTCGCGACCGCGGCACCGACGCAGCCACCCTCATCCACCGCCCCCCCGTCACTGCCGGGCGACGCGAACGGGAACGGCACGGTCGACATCGTCGATGCGCTTATTACCGCCCAGTATTACGTCGGTCTCGATCCGGACGGGTTCATTCCGGGCGCAGCCGATGTCAACGGCGACGGAACGATCAACATTGTCGACGCGCTGCGTATCGCCCAATACTACGTGGGACTGATCGACGGTTTTTAATTCTACCTGCGCCGCACCTGATATTCCACGGAAACATTCCCGTCCAAAAACCGCGCGACAAGGCCGCCGACGTTTTTTATAATTACATCGCCGTTTGGGCCGCCGATTTTTTTTTGTTGTCCAGCGGAAGCCTCATGATAAACCTGGTTCCCTTTCCCTGTTTGCTTTTGCACTTTATCGTGCCGCCGAGGGTTTGGGTGATGATATTGTAAATGAGGTGCAGGCCAAGGCCGGTACCGCCCTGGGCCCGTTTTGTGGTAAAAAAGGGATCGAAAATTTTCTGCATGTTTTTCTCCTCTATCCCTTTGCCGTTATCCGAATAGGTGAAAATCATTTCATCGTCGACCGTTTTGATATCGATCTCCATTCTTCCGTGTTCGATGTCCTCAAAGGCATGGAAAAGCGAATTGAGAATCAAATTCGTGATAATCTGGGAAAACGCGCCCGGATAACTGAATATCTTGACGTCATCGGGGCAATTGATGACGATTTCATGATTTATCTTTTTCAATCGAGGCCTCAGACTCAACAGGATGTCCTGAATATATTCCTTGAGATGAAACGACCGTTTCTCCTCACTCGATTGATCGACGGCGATGCCCTTGAAACTTTTTATAAGTTCGTGGGAGCGCTTCAGATTTGAAAGAATCATGGATGTCGATTCATTGGCGATCTCGATATAATCGGCCAATTCGGATTTACTCAATTCATTCGAGTTGATTTTAAGAAGCAGTTCCTCCGTTTTTTTCGCGAGATGCGATGCGGCGGTAACACCGATTCCGATCGGCGTATTGATCTCATGGGCGACCCCCGCAACCAGCCCGCCCAGCGCCGCCATCTTCTTCGATTCGACCAGCCTCTGTTGGGTGTTTTTAAGGGTATGCAGGGTTTTATGCAGTTCCATGTTCGCCGCTTCGAGATGCTTCGCCTGGTTCTGTATCTGCTGAATGAAAGCGGCCCCTTTCAACGCGCTGTTAAGGAGCAGCCGCCTCATGATTTCCGATGTAAAACTTTTCTGGCTTCCCGGTTCGTACAGCACGATACCAAGCTGATTTTTACCGAAAAATATCGATTCGACCAGGAGGGAATACGGTTTTTCGTCCGGTATCACGCCGTCCGGGAGGAGTTTCCTGGTCGGAAAGGTGATTCCCTCCTTCCCGATTGTAATGCGCCCCCGCGGGTTGAGTGCGAAAAGCAGTCTCGAATCCCGAAAGTGTTTTCCCTTATTCCCTTTTCCCTCATATAGTGAAAGGTAGCACGACTGAATCCCCAATTCCGGAAAATGCAGCGCGAGGATTTCGAGCACGTCTTCCATCGATTCGAGTGAAATAATGTGTTCGCCGATATCCCTGAAAATCTGGTATGCCTGTTCTTCCTTGATCGCCTTGTGTAAATAAACGCGTTCGGCATAATCGTCGATTAAAAGCCGCGTTTTGTGAAAAATATGTTCGATAACATGATGTTCGTGATACGGGAAAAAGGGCAGCACCGCTTTTCTCAATGCGGAAACAAATACTTGCCACATCACTTCCTTTTCACGGTCGAATGAAGCGGTCATATAGAGATACGCTTTCAGTGTCGTGGTAAATATGTTGAAGTCATCCTCCTCCATGGCATGAAACAATGATTGCACGATCTCCCTGATATGTTCCGGTTTCAGGCTTTGCGTCCCGGCAGCATACTTTCCCTCCATTTGATCCGGGATAGTCCGAACAATGGTTTCGAGATGATCCGCCGGGCTGCCTGTATTTTCACCGGTTGCGACGCCGCTTTCAATCGGCGCGGACAGATTAAGTCCGATCGTTTTTTGTGAAATGGATTCCCCGTAACACCCGCATGATTCACGGATGACCGGAACGGTTGGCAGATAGATTTCAAGCGGTACTTCCCTGCGATCGATGATATCAAGGACGATTTCCAGGGCTTTCGTTCCCATTTGATATGTCGGCTGTCGGACGGTACTCAAAGGCGGGTTCATGATTTCACTTGAAACCTGGTCGTCAAAACCGGTAACCGCGATATCCCTCGGAATGACAACATTCTGGCGCTGAAGTTCTTCTATCGCGCCGAACGCCATATCGTCATTGGCCGCGATTATCGCTTGCGGTTTTGTTTTCAATTCATCGAGTATATGCCGGACCGCCTTGACACCGGCCTGCGGGGTAAAATCACCGGGCAGAACCAGTTCCGGCCTGAACGGTATATTGAAATCGGTAAGCGCCTTGCGGTATATGTTGAACCTGATATCCGCGTCATAATTCCCTTTCAGTCCGCTGATAAAGGCGATATCCCGGTATCCGTGGTCTTCGACGAGATGGACAATCATCCGGTAAAGGCCGGAGAGATTATCGATGAGAATCGAATGAATTCCTTCGACGCGCTGGCATATGCTGACGGTCGGGATATCGATGTATTCATGCATAAATCCGGAAAACTCTTCGGGGTTGACGAAATGGCTTACCGAACCCGATGAAACGACCAATCCGTCGACATTATCTTTATTCACGACACGGTAAATGGAGTTCTTCAGATGTTCATGCTTTCTGGGTGATTCGATCGCACCCCCGATAAAGGTGAGGAGATTGACATCCTTTTCCAGTGCCTTCTCCTTGATACCGGAATAAAGACTGCACTGATATGGATTCTCTATCCAGTCGATAAAAAAACCGATTGTAATCCTTTTATGTCTCTTCATCGTTTGTTACATACATATAGTAATAAAACCGCGGAAAAAAAGCAACAATAATGCGGGAAGCGCCGTTCTTTGCAGGATGGATCTCCGGGTTTATTCTTCCTCTTTGATCATTTCGTATATTTCTCGACTGTTATCCGAGAGGGATTCCATTCTTCCGGATATTTCCGAGAGTGATCCCGAAACGGCGATAATCTCTTTCTTCAAATTCTGGAACGATGAAATACTGTCTTCATTCGTCGTCTGGGATTGATGTATGTTTTCAATGACGTTGGTGAGGGTTTCAGCGGCCTTTTTCGCGTTTACCGCCGTCGAATCGGCGAGTTTCCGTATTTCAGAGGCGATGATCGCGAATCCCCTTCCATGTTCGCCCGCGCGCGCTGATTGAATCGCAGCGTTGATGGAAAGCAGGTTGATTTTCGTCGCTATATCGTCGATGAGGTTGATCAGATCGATCATGCCCTTGATGTGGGCGGAAATACGCTGAACGCTTTCCTTCGCGGTCTGGAGCTTGCCGCTGCTCTGCTCGGCCTGTTTCACAAGTGTCGAGATCGCTTCGACTTTATTCGTGGCGATTGTCGAAACCTGCATGATCGAATCGAACATCGGGAGTATCACCGACTGGATCTGCTCCCGTTTTTGAACCGCGGTAATCTCCTTTTTCTTGTTCTCTTCGAACATAATCGACGAGGACAACACGCTCGAAAGATGCGCCCTCAGTGATTCGTAGACCAATCCGTTTTTCGGTCCCATCTTTGCGATCATATATCCCATATGTGTGTATTCGAAAAAAAGCGGCTGAATCACATATGTCCCCGGCGTCTCATGTTCGAACCATTCGGGCCTCATCACCTCTTTCGTGGGGAACGGTTCGGTATCGGTAAGAACCGTTTTGTTTTCATCGATGTACCCGGCGAACAAATGACTCTGTTCGGGAACGTCCCATTTCTCCCCTTCACGGTAGAGAGACTGCCGGTTGTAGAGGATGAGTAAAAAGGCAGGTATTTTGTTGTCGTGTAACCGATCATTGATGATGGAGGCTATCTTCTCCTTTTCCAGGGCGTTGCTGATATGTTCAAGCACCTCGTAAAGCCGGCGGTACTCGTCGACGGATTGTATCCTGAAAATGGCCTGGCTCCGTTCGAGCATTTCTCCGATATAGACCCTTATTTTCTGCATCCCCGTCGATATATCTTCCGGGGAGATGTGTTTGAGATGATCGGAAAGGTAGCCGAATATATTGTTGAAAATATCGTGCCACATATGTATATCCATGGCGTTCTTCAATTCGCGTGACATGATCCCGTCGAGAACCTTGATGAGGCGTTGGCTGAAAATTCCTTCCCCGGACGAATCGACGATGACCCTGATAATCGTTTCGATGTCGTTTTCCAGTTCGGTCCCGGATTTCGAGTATTTCTTCGCGATGGTTCGTGCGAGCAGACGGTAATCATGGGCTTCCTCGAACGATAATCCGATAGATATCTTTCCGATATTTTCTATCATCGAACTGAAACAACCGCACGAACGCCGGATGACCGCCTCTGTCGGGAAAACATGCCGTTCCCTTACCTCTTCGTGACGGAGCATCCTGTCAAGCTTCATGACAGCCTCGTAGGTGATCCTTGAAAGCGGCTGTGCGACCGTTGTAAGGGGCGCCTTGATGAACCGGCATTCACTGATATCGTCGAATCCCGTTACCGCCACGTCATCGGGCACAGAAATCCCCCTTGCTTCGAGGGCTTCAATCGCGGCGAGCGCCATCAAATCACTCGAAACGATCACGGCCTCGAAGCGTTTATGTTTCCGGTCGATCCACTCCTCGATCGCCCTGTGTCCGGATTCTGGGAGGAAATTGCCCGTGTAAAGCAACGATTCATCGAAAGGTATATTGTACTTTGCCAGCGTTTCTATGAATGTTTTATAACGGATATCCGCTTCCGGATGTCCGGACGGACCGCGCAGACAGGCGAATGTCTTGATCTTGTGAACGTTGATCATGTGTTCGAGGATATGTTCGAATCCCGCCCTGTCGTCGACGACGATTGTCGGCGCCTCACTGAGCTGTGTGCCTATACAGACATGGGGGACATGTGCGAAAGGGCGTATGAAGTCCTCGAGGTCCCGCCGCGTATTGCTGGCCCCGAAATCGTTCGAGGCGATAATGAACCCGTCGACGGGAAACTCATGTAACATCTGATAGACGATATTATGCTGGCGTTCGTCGAGATTGCGGATATTCGGTTCGTTTCCGGGGAAAAAGAATATGTCGTACCCCAGATCTTCCGCCGCCTGAGCCGCGCCGGGCCATGTGTTCGAATGATAAATATCATAAATATTTACCAATAGGAATGCTATTCGACGTTTGCCTGCCAGATTGCCTCCTCGCTAAACTAAATTTAGTCAACACCGCTGTCAATGTCAAGAATTTATTTACTTCCTGTGCACCTCGTCGGAACCGATGTCGTATAAACGTCTGCTTCCGTTACCGGCGGAAGGCCTGGTTTCCCCGTCGATATCGCGCTTCACCCCTTCCCCGCCGAAAGACCCCACATCAAGGCCCGCATCGATGCATCGCGAAGACGCAGAAAGGTGAAATAACGCATCCGGGGTGCCCCCGAATGTGTCGCGAAATTGTTCGCTTATATTGCCGTGCAGGCTCCCTCCGCCGTTATCTCCGTCTGATGCATTGAATGCTTCTATGTCGCTTTTATATATACCCGCCCCGCCTCCGTCGCCGGAATACTGCGACAACCTTCCGCTATGATCGATCGCGAGAAGATGTTCCCATCCGCTCAGATTGTTGCAGGAAATAACGGCCGCATCCGGCATAATCCCGACAAACCGGATCGCGCTTCCCGCAGGGGTCCCTTCGTGTATGATGATATTGTTCAATAGGCGGCATGATGATTGCGACCTGAAAACAAACCCCGCCGGTTTTTCGCACTCCCTGCCGACGACAATGGTATTATTAATCCAGAAGGATTCCGAGTCGTGTATCGTGACACAGACTGTGTCCGGGGATGCGCCGGATAAAACCAGATTATTGCAATAGCTTCCCCGTTCTCCGTCGCAGTCGAACAGCGAAAGGAACTCTCCCGTTCCGCCGCTTTTTATCGTGCTTCTCATTACCTCGACCGTTCCTCCCCTTACCCGAATTCCCTGCGCACCGCTGCGTGCGTTCACGTTCACGGTACAATGATCGAGTGTCAACGCGGTATTCGCGCAGGTGATCCCGATAACGTAGGACGATGCCCTGTTGCCGTTCACGATACTATCTTTGATTCGTATCGATGAATCCCTGACGCTCATCCCGATTGCGTTTCGCACACCGCTTCCCGAATCGATCCGGGTATTGTTAAAATCGACGGTCGAATCCGAGCATTCGATGCCACGGGTGATACCGCCCTCACCGGGGAAAAAGCCGGAATTGTTCACCAGGACTCCGCCGCATGCTTTCAACCGGAGACAGACAAAATCATAGCCGTTCTCGGGCCCGATAAACTCCGAATCGTCTATCGTAAGCTCCACTCCGCTTCCGTCGATAAATGCGCCGTTCCCGGTCTCACCGCCGTCAAAATAACACCTGTCGATCGTCAATATTCCGCCGCCGGCACCGATACAGCTTCCCCAGGCCTTCCGATTGAACCGCAATGTCGAACGGCTGACTGAAAGCCTGCCCCCCCCGAGATCGACAAGCGATGAACAGAGACCGTACTCGTCACGCAATGTTACGCCGTGGAGTTTCACCGTTCCGCCCGTTATGTGTAAAAGCGATCCTTCCGCCTGAAAATGGTTTCCCGTTTCGATAATCGTGGCCTGGACCGGACCGCATCGCTCCCAGTCGCCTGCCCGTAATCCGCCCCGGATTTCAATATCGCTGTTTATTTCAATCGGCTTATCCAGCGAATACGACCCGCATGAGAATACCAGCTGCCTTCTGCCCGTTTCATCGGAATACCGCAATGCCCCACGCAATGTCCGTAACGGACGGTCCCGCGTGCCTTCATGGCTGTCGTCACCCCCGGAAGACACATATATGGAGTTTTTATCGATATGAATCCCCCACTGCCGCACTTCCCTGCTCAGGTTGCCGGCTTTATCCATGGTATACGCCGAAACGATAAAATGTTCGGTTCGACCTTCGGGGACATCGAGGACGACACGTTCCGAATATCTGGCAAACGTTTTAGGGTACCGTTTTGCCGTATCTTCATACTCTGTCCTGACGGCATAATAAACGGAGGCGTTATCCGAGGTGAAGGTCAACTCCCTCGCATCGAAGTAGTATCCCCCCTCCTCGATCCCTTCCACTTCGGGCGGCGGAGGCGGTTCCTTATCGACGGCGAATGAGAGAAGGAGTTCGCCCCGCGACAGATCGCAGATATCACGCTCCATAATCCGCGCGCGGACCGCGTATCGACGGGAAGCCCCGTCGGGAACATCGAGGCTCATCTTTCCTGCATACACCGGCGAGGTGATACCGACACCCGGCGGGAGGCTTCCGTCATCGGTCAATTCATACCGGATGATCCCCGCCTCCTTTGCCTTTATTTCGAAGCTTACCGGTCTGTTGTAATGACTCCCGTCCGTTATTCCCGTCACATAAAGCACATCGATAAAATCTTTCGGATCGCCTTTGAGTCTGAAAATGAACGGTTCCCCGACGTTTCCCGCCATATCCCTGTAATAACTCTCGAGCATAATCCCCCTCGGATATTGGGACGCGTCATAGGGAATCGGTGAACGGTACAGTATAAAGTCCCCGGGCGGCTCCCCTTCGATATACAACCGGTACAGTATTTCTTCATCGGCCGCCTTCTCCCACCGGATCGAATAGCGCCGTTCCATCGCTTCTCCCGACGGCGTGATAAACGGGGCGGGCGGCGGGGGCGGCGGCTTCCTGTCGATTTTACAATAAAAATCCTCAACGGAATACGAGACATTGCCGTACCGGTCGACGGCACGGGCGGTTATCCTGTATGTCGTCTCCGTCTGGTCTTTTGACCTGAGTTCAAACGGGCCTGTATACCTGATTCCCCCGTCTTCTTTCAGTACCGGTTCCTCTCCGTCATCGGTAATGGCGTAGGAGACCGAACTATCCGCGTCCTCCTCAACGTCCTCCCTGATAAAAACCACAACCGGATTCCGGGAATACCTTCCTTCAGCCAGACTGCCGATTTCCGGATTGGCCGGCGGTTTTCTGTCCAGAAAATATTCCGAGTAAACGGGGTCGCTCATTCCGCCCGTAATGGTATCGTATGAGGAAAACGCGCAGCGTACCGTTTTTTCCATCCCGAAGGGTACGGTAAAAGCCAGATCGGCGCCCACCTTATGCGAATCACTTCCCGGGATCCCGGGCTTCGTGCCGTCGGAAGTGATTTCGCAGAAAACGATCGTTTTTTCGTCGAATCCTATTTTGACATAATCCCTTTTTCTGGGTTGCGCCAGGACACGGATTTCCGGCGGTTTTGGTTTTCGCCGGATGATGACGAAGTGCCGCCGTACCACTTCGCCCATGCCGCTTGCGCCATCAAAGGCTGCCGCAGTTATCCACACGGCGCCATACTCGTCCATACACCGCATCGGCAGAACGAACGGGCCGTCATATGGGAGGGCTTCCTCATCCGGAATCGTCCCGTCCAGGGTGTAAAAGATCGATGAGTCCCCCGTCCCTCCAATAGTGACACGGGCGGGACCGGATTCCGGCCCGCCGCCCTCGACGAATATACCCTTAATTGCCGTTTTTTTTCTGTTAATGCAATAAAAAAAACGGTATTCGGGTCCCGTGGAATCGTCCTGATACACGGGTTTCACCCGGAGCGGCAGGTAAACCGATTCACCGGGTTTGCCTGCAAGCGTCAAGCGGCCGTCGGTAAGGCTGTCCCCTCCGGCGGGAGATTTTTCCGAGAGGGTGAATCGATAACGGCTCGCTCCTCCTCCTTTCAGGGTGACGACTGCGTCGCCGAACAAATTTCCGCCCGCTTCATCCGGTAACACCGGATTGACATCAGCCGGGCGGACGCGGTACGATACCCGCGCTGAGACCGTACCGGCGTCCCGCCACCGGTTTTCCGCTGCGACACGAAGAAGAACGCTTCCTTCAGCATCGAGTATGACCGGTCCGGTGTACGGTATACCGCCCGTCGCCGGGTCGCCTCCGTCTGTTGTGTAGTATATCGCGCCCGTGTTCTTCGATGTAATATAGAGAAGCTGTTTGTTGCCGAAAGTTCCCGCAACCGGGCTTTTAATTTCGACAACAGCAACGTCGTCGGGTTTTCTTTTTTTGTCGATCACATACCGGCCGGTAGTAACGCTGCTTTTGTTTCCCGCTCCGTCTTTCGAGTAGGCTTGAATGACATACCTTGTCTTCCCGCCCGTATCACCCCGCAGACGGATACCGTTTCCGTCCCAAACAATCCCCGATTCGACGACAATACTGTTGATCGCATATACGACGGACTCACCGTCCCGTTTCCGGAAAGAGACCGAAACATCATTAGCGTATTCACCCGGCGGTACGGCGAGAAGCGGGGGAGAGGGTTTTTTCTTGTCGATGACAAAGCGTAGGTTTCGTTCTCCATGCAGGGCGCCGGAACGGAACAGCCATATCCCGATTCGGTATTCCATTTCCTCACCGTCGCTCGATGTAAGCGGCAGCCCCTCGTCAAATGGTATCCACGGACCGTTATTCCCTTCACTGTCCGAAAAACTGTAGAACACCCGGTCATATCCGGCGATTGTTTCTATTGAGAGTATCACATCCTCTTTATACGTACCGGAATCGGCGGATAGGGAAATGTACGGTTCCGCCTGTGACAAGGAAGGGTAAGAGGCAAAAAAAAGGAGTCCAAAGAGACATATAAAAACGCCAAAGCGTGCTAATCGAAGCATCAAAGCTTATCCCCGACAAACTCCAGGGCTTTTTCAAGTTCTTCATCGCCCATGGTAAAATAACAGCGGCATTCTGC
This sequence comes from Spirochaetales bacterium, assembly GCA_016930085.1. Classification (NCBI taxonomy): domain Bacteria; kingdom Pseudomonadati; phylum Spirochaetota; class Spirochaetia; order Spirochaetales; species Spirochaetales bacterium. The sequence continues at coordinate 94,192 of JAFGHO010000107.1, read as the reverse complement.
TTTCGAAAGCCCGTCGATTTCGTGACTCAAATAATGAATCCATGTATCGTCACGGGGATTGTTTATTTCACGGTACCGGCACCAGAAATCAGGCTTAATTTCAGGATTATCCTCCAGATATGTCCTCACTTTATAGTCGTGGACGGCGATCTTGATATCCTCCCTCTTTATGCCGTGCCCGAGGATGATATGTATCAGGTGATTAATTGTATTACCAGAATCAAAAATATCATCGGCAAAAAGTATTTTTTCTCCCTTTTTGAGAAAGGAGGGATCATATGTCCATCCGTCGACAACCACCTCGTTTTTCCCGCCCGTATAAAAATAGGAGCGCGCGACAACCGCCGCATAAAAAAGCGGCGCATCATGTCCTTTGATTATTTTAAAATATTCACTCAATATATTCCCGATGTATACGCCGCCCCGCAGACAGACATAGATGACATCGGGAATGAAACCGGACATATAGATCCGATACGCCAGTTTGACGGCATTGTCTCGTATCACTTCGTACGGTACAAACTCTTTCTTCACGTCCAATCTGTCCTTCGTCGTTGTTTCGGCCCGCCGGCAACGATGCCTTACATCGATAAAAAAATATCGATACACGTTACGTGTATTTTTTCCGACGGAAATCCGTATTAAAAATCCACCCGGCCGGCCGGGTGGATTTTAATGTTTTCAATGGCGATAACGTAAAACACATGCTATCAAAGCGGAACGAAGTCACGGTTCCCGATTTTTCGTCATCGTCCGTTCCGCCGCTTCCTCTCTCATATTATCGGACAAGTCCTATCTTTAGTTCAACTCCTTTCCGTTCAAAGAGAAACATGAGATCCTTTTTGCTTTTATCATTGAGTGCGGTATAGAAATCCCCGATTGTCCGTATTTCCTTATCGTTTATTTTTTTAACGACATCTCCCTCTTCGAATCCGGCGATATCCGCGGGCGTATCATCGAGGACAAGGGAAATAATTACTCCCTTTGAGGAAGAAATCTCAAGGCGTTCCTTTATTTCATCCGTCAGCGGAATGACCGACATACCGGGCCAGAGATTCTTGTTCTGGCCCGCGATTTTTTTCTCTTCCGGCCGTATACCGAGCTTGATTGTCAGGGAAACGGTATCCCCGAGCCTGATTATTTCGAATTTCGAACTTCTTCCTCCCGGAATATCCGCTATCACCCGGAGGAGATGGTTCGTGTCGATGATCGGGGTATCGTCGACCTCAACGACATAGTCACCGGGTTGCATCCCGGCTTTATATGCGGGTGAATCCCTGAATACCTGAGAAACGAACGATCCTTTCGTGTCTCCGAGACCGAGCGCCTTTTTCACTTCCTCGTTCGTATCCGAAATCTGCACGCCGAGCCATCCGTATTCGACTTTTCCGAATTGTATGAAATCATCGATCGCTTTCTTTGCATTATTGATGGGAATCGCGAATCCATATCCCGCATAAAGCCCGGTACGTGAGGCGATCCAGGTATTGATACCGATAACCTGGCCCCTGATATTGACAAGCGCGCCGCCGGAGTTGCCCTGGTTGATTGCCGCGTCCGTCTGGATGAAATCGCTTATATTTTCACCCGGTCCGCCCCGTCTGCCCAGCGCGCTGATGATCCCGGCTGTTACCGTATAGGCATATCCGAGCGGATTCCCGATCGCAAGCGCCCAGTCCCCGACCGAACAGGAATCCGAATCACCGATATCCGCAACGGGAACCTTTTTCGATTCGTTAAAAACGACGAGGGCAATGTCCTTCCGTTCGTCTTTTCCCACGAGTTTGGCCGTATAGGTTTTTCCTTCATACAGTGTCACATTTATTTCTTCCGCCTCACCCACGACATGATTGTTTGTCAGAACATAGACCTTGTCACCGGTCTGCCGCACGATCACTCCCGAACCGAGCCCCTGCTGCCGGTATTCTTTTTGCCGTGGTTCATCATTGTCCTCCTTCTCGGGGCCGAAGAAGAATTCGAAAGGAAACCCCCACCCTTCCGGAATATCCTGTGTTACGATATCAACGACATTTATTTCGACAACGACAGGAAGAACCTTTTCCGCTACTTTGCGAAAAGAATATTGAATATTCTCGAGGGCCTCGATTCCTTCCTGCGACCTGCTTTCGTCCTGTGCCTGCGCGAATCCATTGGAAGAAACTTTCGTGGAACAGGAAAAAGAAACCACACCAATGAGAAATCCGATAATAATGCATGCCAACGCGATATTCACGAGCATGACTTTTTCGGATTTGAATAAACTTTTCAATCCCATATCAGGTATCTCCTTTATCGATCAGATGTTTACACGATATCAAGGTGTTATGTACCCTGAATCATTTGTGCTTTTCGTTTGCTATAGTATAAATATCCATAATCAAGAATTCGTTACACACGAACATCCGGCTTCATGTTGTTTTCTTTGGAAAATACGCACGTAGAGAACGTTCTTCGAACCATTGCGGCATTGCCGGTACATCACATGATGCGATCAAATAAATCCATCGGTAAGAATCTCCGTATAATCCGAGTGGATCGCAATCGTATGTTCGAAATGCGCCGAATCCTTACCGTCGGCCGTAACGACGGTCCATCCATCTTCGAGAATATTGATATCGTAGGTTCCCGCGTTGACCATCGGTTCTATTGCCAGGACCATACCCGGCTTCAAGCGCGGATTGGGGCCGGAGTTGATATAATTGAACACCTGCGGATCTTCATGCAATTCGAAGCCGACACCGTGGCCGCAGAACTTACGCACGACGTCATACCCGTATTCACGCGCGTGATCGTAGACCGCCCGTGAAATTGCGTGAAGGCGGTTGCCCGGCCGGGCTTCTCCGATGGCGCGGTAGAGGCATTCTTTCGTCACTTCACACAACCTCCTCCGGTCGTTCGAGATCGCCCCCACTCCCGCGGTAAAACATGCGTCGCTGTAGAATCCCTTTAGGTCGACGCCCAGATCGATGCCGACAATATCGCCTTCTTCGAGTTTTCTATGTGAGGGTATGCCGTGGATCACTTCGTCATTGATGGAAATACAAAGACTCGCCGGATAATCGAAATATCCGAGAAATGCCGGCTTGCCCCCGTGAGAACGAATATATTCATAGGCGACCTCATCGAGTTCCTTTGTCGTAATTCCCGGAGCAATGAGGTCCCTGATTTTAACGAGTGTTTTAGCAAGGAGAATTCCGGATTCCCGAATTCTCGCTATTTCATCCAGACTCTTTAATTTGATCATACCTTTTCGACAGTCTTACCTAATGGCCGCTTTCAGGAATTCGATGATTCCTCCGTCACCTTTTTTACCGGTTTTTTGGGTTGCCCTATTGTTTTGAATATGTCTTCCGCATTCTGGCCGAAATCCTGTTCGATAATATGCTTCAGACTTTCATTTTTTCCCGCGGTAATAACGACTTTACCTTCCGTTATGACGCCCGCCTCAACAACGAGTCTTGGCGTCGTTATATTACCGAACACTTTCCCGCTTTCAAGAAGACTGACTTCTTCCGTTGCCGTGATATTGCCGATTATAGTTCCGGCAATGGTCACTTTTTTTGCAGTGATATCGGTTTTGACTTTACCTGTCGGGCCGACAATGAGTTGTTCGTCCGTTTTGATATCACCCTGAAACTTTCCCTCAATAAGAATGGAACCATTCACATAAAACCTGCCGTCGAATACCGACCCTTCACCAATCACACATTGAGTGTTTTCCGGTGTCTTAGCCATACCTCCTCCTTACGCGTGCAACACAAAAACAACAACGGGATAAGTTATATTTTACTCCTTTTTATTATTTTCTTCAAGCTGTTTCAACAGCGCCTGCGCACGATAATTTTCGGGATTAATATCGAGGGCATACTCGAACTGCCTCGCCGCCTGTTCGTCGTCACGGGAAGCGGAAAAGGTTTCTCCCATGAGGGTAACGACGCGTGAATAGAATATTCTGTTTTTCGAAAGTTCCGATCGTTCGACGCGCAGGGCATGACGGCAATCATCCCTCGCTTCCGCAAGATCTCCCGATATATAATGAACGAAGGCGCGATGATAACGGACAACCTCGTTCTCTTCAAGCGCGATACTCTCATTTAAGTCCGAAACCGCCGCCGTATAGTTCCCTTTTAGCGCGTTGATAATACCGGCGAAATGGAAAACCCACGCTTCCCGTGGCTGCTTTTCCTTTCCTTCACGGAAGGTGATCCGGTAAATGTTAAGTGCATTCTCCGCGCCGTCAATATCAGGTATTCCCAAAAGGTATGTCAAAAGCATCGTGCATATCTTCTTTTCCGCGGGGTGCCGGTTGAAAAGCTCCCATAGTTCAGCGCGGTATTGTTTCGGTTGCATGGAGGGCCGCCGCAGATTGATGAGCATCAAAGCCGCGTCCGGATTATCGGGATGATCCGCGACATACGATGAGAGGATTTCCCCGGCTTCTGAAGTTTTTGAAAGCGTGAAAAGCAGTTTTGCAGCTTCGATAACGACACCGGCATCATCGGGAAAGAGGGAATAGGCCGATCTCAGGGAAGAGAGTGCGGCCCCGTCATCCCCTTGCTTTTGATAGATGTATGCGTTATTGAGATAAGGCTGCGGCGCATAATCTTTCCCGATTGTTATCGCACGGTTGTAGAAATCGTTTGCCGTCCCGAGGTCCCCTTCGAGCAAAGCCATATCACCGGACAAAATCAAAATATCGGTCCGGTCGGGGTGCATCGCGAAGATTTTCCCGCTCATATCCCGCGCATATTCGAACTCGCCGACGTCATAGGCGATAAACACGGAAGGCTCATAGAAAAACGGCTCCCGATTGCTCTCTTTTACGATTCGGAATGCTTCTTTCATTTTACCGTCGTACGCAGAGAGAAGCGCGCTGTCGAGCAGTAGCCTCGCTTCGGAGTTTTTTATGCCGGATTCCTCAAACAAAGCCGGATCATCGGATTGAAGAAGCTTGAGCATGGTAAACGGGAATCCAGGTCTTCTTATTTCTTGCGCCTCTTTCACCGCTCCAGAACGAAGAAACGCTTCGACGGCAAGAGATGCCAGCGGGAGCGATCGGCCACGGGTATCGGAAGGCTGATGAACACGTTCGAATCGATTGCTTCTCAAATCAGCAAAGCTTTTTATCGTGAGAAGTTCATCGTTTGCACCGACCGATTTGACCGCGTATGCGGCCAGTTCCGCCAGCAACGTCATATCCTGTCTGCCCTCTGATATGCGGTAAGCGCGCTTCAACACCCTCATATGGTCATATTTATTGTCCGCGTAGTCCGCGGCTTCCCTGAGATGGCGTTCCGCTTTACTCAGATAACCGTACGAGAGGGCACCGTCCGTTTTTTCAAGGGCTTCACTCAGATCCCGCGCTCTGCCAATCGATCCAAGGTACATGATAAAAACGACCGCCCCGGCCGAAATGATGAGGGAAACGATAATGGATATGCCAATGAGAAGAGGTTTTTTAATTTTTCCTGCCACCTTTTCCTAATTTCCATTTGAACGATAGTATGCAACGGAACGACTAAAGCCGCGAAACGGCTTCCATCAATCCATTATGTTACTGCGTAAATGGCGGAGGCCCGACCATATCACCCGGCCTGTCCGGGTTTTTTATTTTTATTGATACTGTCGAGTACGCCGTTGACAAACCGATATGAATCATCGGCGCCAAACTCCTTTGCGATATCGATTGCTTCATCTATCGTGACGGAAGCGGGGATATCATGCTGAAACATCAGTCCATAGACACTGATACGAAGGTTGGCCAGGTCCACCCGCGAAAGCCGGGAAAAATCCCAATGTTCCAGATGTTCCTGTATCATTCTGTCGATGACGGCGAGGTTTTCCATCGTCCCCCGGATAATCAGCCGTGCGAAATCGTAGGACTCTGCCTTTATCGTCTCCTTTTTATGCTCATCAAGCCATGAAAAATCAAGCAGGCTTTCCATCCCTTCATGGGTAAACTCGTACCGGTAGAGCGTTTGAAAAGCTATGATTCTTCCCTGGTGCCTTACGCCCATAGCTACCAGGTAAGGTTTTCTTCGTATATTTTAATTTCCGCTTTTGCTTTTATGTCCTCGATCAACTCCTTGTAGGCATTCTGATACGCTTCGAGATCCTTTTTCTGTTTTAACGCGGTCATTATCTTATCCCTCACTGTCATTGTATATTGCGGGGGTATTTTATCGTCAATCCCGAGAATTGAAAAGGGGTATTTTTTCAATACCTGAACTATATGATAACCGAGATTCGATTCTATAATGTTGCTCAATTCTCCGTCTTTTAGCTTGAAAAGCGTGTTAAAAAAATCTTTTCCGTAGGTGACCTTTCTGCTTTCATCATCCCGCTGCCATGTTTCGATTACCATGCTTCCTATTTTACTTGTAGACCCTTTTATATAAACCTCGGAGTAATCATCAAACGATTTCCCTTCTATAATCGAGGAATATATTTCCTCCGCCCTCTTGTAGTACGCATTCTTCTTGTCCTTCGGGAGGCCCTTGGTTACGATAAATATCTGTTTGAATTTGATCATTTCCGGAGCGACAAAAATCGTCCTGTTCTCTTCGTAATAGGCGACGACTTCTTCATCCGTCGGTTTTCTTGAATCCGAAAGCTCGGCCCCCTTCTTGGCCTGGATATATCCTTCCTGGAGAACCGAGTTCTTGATCTGCTGGAGAAACTCTTCCCAGGTCGTGTCTCCCTCCCGCGTAACCCTTTCCTGGAATTCTTTGTCGGTATATTTTCTGCCTTCCTGGAGTTCAAGCAGCTGTTTTATTTGTTTCACCTTTGCGTCAACCGCTGATTGGGTAACATTGACGTTTTCCTCTTTGGCTGCCTGCACGAGAAGTTTTTCTTCAATAAGCTTGTCTAAAATGACTTTCCTCTCGTCACTCGTCAATTCCCGTTTCATTCGGGTTTCCATACTCTCGACAATCGTCTTGAATGTCGTCTGATAAATCACTTCTGTCTTTATCAGTTTTATTCGTGCAACGGGCTTGTCGATTCCCTGTACTTGCACCGCCTGCAACAATATAATGATAAACAGAAGTACGAACATATTTGTTTTCAATCTCATGATACTCCTTCCTTACTACGAAGTGGTTATATGTTTTGCATTGGCTTACCTTATCATACGATCCATGGCTGTCCCGTGTTATTTCAATCACAGAATGGTAATCAATTCAGAAGCCAGTAAAAATATAGCATCAAACCCGAATATTTTCAGGTGTATTGATTTTATCCATCAATTTCTTGATCCCTTTTAGTTTTCTATCAAGTTCCAACCCCTTTTTCAGAACGATTTCGGCGCTCTCCTTTTCCCCTGCTGCAAGATATAGCTCCGAGCAGATTCTATAGAATTTAGCCGTTTCTTTTTTTGGATAATTCAATGCAATCAATTCGTTGATATATTTGACTGCCGTCAGCGGAGACAAATACCGCGTCATTTTCACGCACACAAGAGTTTTTAACCTCATCATAATTTCAACCATATATTGTTTGAAAAAAGGTATCTTTTGCTCGAATGTATAAATTTTTTTTAAAAACTCATACGCCCTGATATATTCGCCCCGTTTTTCGAACTCCTCGGCAAGCAGAAAGATACATTCGAGATAATCACCATAATCCAGATATTTATGCATCTGGTACGCCGGATTTGAAGAAAGGAAACAGTACAATTCGATCGCTTCATCCGGATTATCATGCAGCAAATCGTAAAAAATCAGCTTTGACTGGCTTTTCATATCTTTTTGCTTTTTTTTAAGAAATTCCCGGTAATCAAACCATGTTGCATTGATATGGGAAAGCGTCCTGTCGTATAACTCCCGTTTTGCAGGATTACTGAGAACTTCATATGCCCGAAGCAGAAGCTTGAAAGCATCTTCCGTCGCTCTTTTCGATGAGACGCTTATATCGGGGTGCAATTCTTTTGCCTTTCTTCTGAACGAGCGTTTAATGTCCCTGGATGAGGAATCCTTTTCGACACCCAGTATCTCATAGTAATCCCTGTACATCGATATCCTTTCACACAATGGACCTACATTGTGACTTATATATATAAAACAACAAAAAGTCAATTATATAAAGGGATATACCGCAAAAAGGTTACACATCACGTTAAATTCACTTCTATATGCCCGATTCCGTTAAAAGTTTTATAGACATTACTTTTTCTTTCATATATAGTAACGATTATGTTTTTCTTTATGCTAAAAAAGACCTTTTTCAACTTTTGGGATAATCTGTTTCACATCTTTTTTTGCAATGTGGGATTCATTCTTATTATCATTCTCTCAAGCGGTTTATATTTTATCCTTGGCCTGGTTCCACATATGACGATTACCATCCAGAGTATATTATTTATATCATTAACGATCATTCTTCTTTTTATCTACAGCGGCGCGGTTCATGGCGTTCTTCGTGATATCGCAGATTATAAAAGTCCCGGTTTCAGGGACTTTTTCGTGTATCTGAAAGAAAGCGTTTTAATCAGTCTCGGATATGCCCTCGGTATGATCGCAATAACCGTGCTATTGGTTCTTTCGATCCTTCTCTATAGTTATATGGACTTCTTTTTCAAATTCTCGGCGCAAATCATTCTCGTATTTCTCCTCATCACCCTATTTACCGCCGGACAATACTTCTTTCCTATTTTTTACGGACTCGACAAGCGATTTTTAAAAATACTCAAAAAGATGTTTATCATTTTCTTTGATAATGTTCTTTTTTCATTCATCCTGCTTATATTCACCCCGATTATCATGATTATTTCGTTTTTCACCCTGTTTATAATACCGGGTCCCGCTTTCATACTGCTGCTTCACAATGTCGCGTTAAAACTCAGACTCTATAAATATGATTATCTCGAGAAAAATCCTGAAGCAAAAAAAATTCCATGGGAACAACTCCTGATCGATGACAGGGAGAAAGTCGGAACACGGACATTAAAGGGAATGATCTTTCCGTGGAAGGAGTAATGATGCGTGAGGCGTTGTTATTGCTGGATGTGTAATTTTTCTCCGATCGCCTCTGCGTGCTGCGGACTTTCCAGTACCTCCGAAAAACGGAGAAACATCCCCTCGTGTTCCATTGTCCTCATCAGCCTCATCAGCGCTTTTTGTGAACCGGTGAACGACTTGATGATAAAGGCGAAACCCGGTTTCCCCGCGACGATTCCGGCGTTTGTCAGATATTTCGGGATAACCTCCGGTATCTTTCCGAAAAAATCCATCGCTTCCGTCCCCAACGCGATATACCGGTACATGGTAAGTTTTTTTTCCTGTTCCTTGTAACCGTCTATCAAATCCACCTGGTGCCCCTGGGATTCAATCCCTTTCACCAGTCCCTTGGCAATATCGCATATTTTTATCCGATTTTTTCTGCTGAAAAAAATAACGGCGCATCTCATAAGGTTCCCTCCTTTGTAGTAGAAAAAGGTTCGACCTTTTTATATGACAGAGAAAAACGGTACGTGTTTGCTTCGCTTTAAACCGGCCATATAAAGAGTTTTGTTAATCCGTGAAAACAATCGATCGATAACCCGATATTTTCAAAGCGGTATTGCAGTACAATTCGATAAAACGTCGTGAATCCGTCACCCTGCACGCCTGCCTGGCATTATTCCCCTTCCCCTTCACCCGGGGTTGTATCGGAAGTAAATACCGATTCATCATCCATCGGCATTTCAAGTGTGCTTTCTTCATCCTGTTTCGTTTTTTCTTCGACATCGGCGAACCAGAGTTCTTCGGAACTGCTTTCATACATGTCCTCGATACTCTTCTCAACAGCCCCCCTTGATTCGGTCGGCGTTCTTTTCATAAATGCCAGCCCGAGCGTGCTGAGAAGAAATACCACGGCGAGTATCGCGGTAATCCTCGTAAGAACATTTCCAGAACGGGAACCGAATGGGGTACTGCTTCCGCCCCCGAATATCCCCCCCAGGCCCTCGCCCTGTTCATCCTGCATCATGACGATAATGACGAGTAAAATTGCACTTAAAATAATCAAGATAAGAAATATTATATCCATTTTCCCACTCCAATTCTTTTATACGATTCAGGAATCATATTGCACGATTGGTGCGAATGTTTCCATGGTCAGGGACGCCCCCCCGACAAGTGCACCGTCTATATTTTCCATTGCAATCAGTTCCCGTATATTTCCCGGCTTTACCGACCCGCCGTATTGAATAACGAGCCGATCCGCAATATCCCGATCGTATAGTTGTGTGATTATCTTTCGTATGGCGAGATGCATAGCATCGGCATCCTGCGGCGTTGCAGTTTTACCGGTTCCGATCGCCCAGACCGGTTCATACGCTATGGTAATCTTCTTCATCTCACTCGATGAAACCGATGCCAATCCGCTTTTCACCTGACGTTCGACAACCGATTCCGCATTGCCGGCCTCTCGTTCCGAGATTTTTTCACCGACACAGAGAATGACCTCCAGGTTGTGCTGCAATGCAAGTCTCACCTTTGCATTAATAAGCTCGTCCTGTTCTCCGTAAACATGACGCCGTTCCGAATGTCCGAGAATGACGATTTCAACGCCGACATCCTTCAGCATAAGCGGAGAGATTTCACCGGTATGGGCGCCCTTTTCCTCCCGTGCCATATTCTGAGCACCCATCTTTATATTGCTTCCTTTAACTACGTTACCGACATCAGAAAGCGCCGTATACGGTGGAGCGATCATTATTTTCTTGTTTTCATTCCTGAACACTTCAACATGCGCTTTTGCCAATGAAACAGCTTCTTCTACTGTTTTATGCATTTTCCAGTTACCAGCTATAAATGTTATTCTCACATTTCCATCCTTTTCATTTTTTATCGCAGGGGAACACCGGACCGTTCCCCTGACATTCGTTTATAATTCACCCGTTGTGAGGCACTGGTCTTTTTTTACCGCACGCGCCTCCGTATCCGTCAATTGAAAAAAGAATTTCAATCTCAGCGGCCGTGGTCGCGATTGTTATTTATCCTGCAATGCGGCAATTCCGGGCAGTGACTTCCCTTCCAGATATTCAAGCGAAGCGCCTCCACCTGTGGATACATGATCGATTTTATCGGCAAGGTGGAATTTATTGACGGCGGCAACGGAATCACCCCCGCCGACGACACTTACCCCCCTGCTTTCCGACACCATTTTCGCGACTTCGAGTGTTCCTTTCGCAAACGCATCAAACTCGAATACCCCCAACGGTCCGTTCCAGAGAATCGTCTTTGCATTCGCAAGCTTTTCCCGATATGTCGAAAGTGTTTTTGGTCCGACATCCATTCCGATTTTTCCTTCGGGAATATTCACATCACTGACGAGTTGGGCCTTTGCATTCTCCGAAAACTCATCACCCACATAATGATCAACGGGAAGGAGTATCTCCACCCCCATCTTTTCGGCTTTTGCGAGAAGATCTTTGGCGGTGTGCAAAAACTCATCTTCCAGAAGTGATTTACCGATACCGTACCCCTTCACCTTCAGAAAGGTATACGCCATTCCGCCGCCGATAATGAGTGTCGAGACTTTTGAAAGGAGAGATTCCAATACCGCGATTTTTGTCGATACTTTTGCGCCGCCTATAATGGCGACAAACGGTTTCACCGGATTTTCGACGATTTTACTCAAGAATTCTATCTCTCTGGACATAAGAAATCCGGCAACGCCCGGCAGGACATGGGCGATTCCTTCCGTCGAAGCGTGCGCGCGGTGCGCGGTCCCGAATGCGTCGTTCACATAAACGTCGCACCCGAGTGAGGCAAGCTCTTTGACGAGACCGGAATCGTTTTTCGTTTCTCCCTTGTTGAAACGCAGATTTTCAAGCAGCATGACTTCACCCGGCCTTAAGGCTTCGGCAAGTTTTTTAACGTCGCTACCCGTACAATCCGGAGCCATGATGACATTTTTACTCAGCAATTCCGCGAGGCGGTCCGCCACCGGTTTGAGTCTCAGTTCGTCTTTTACCTCTCCCTTCGGCCTGCCGAGATGACTCATGAGAATCAGGGAACACCCCTCCTGTTTCAGGATATAGTTGATTGTCGGCAGCGCGGCCCTGATTCTCGTATCATCGGTAATGCGGCCTTCTTTAATGGGCACATTGAAATCCGCCCTCATCAGAACACGTTTTCGTGAAAGATCAATATCTTCAATAGTCTTTTTCGGCATTATCGCACTCCTTAAACAAGCATCTCCATCAGATCGACAACCCTGTTTGAATATCCCCATTCATTGTCATACCATGAAAATACTTTGTAAAAATTATTGCCGAGTTTCATTGTCGAAAGTGAATCAAAAATACTCGAATGAGTATTCCGGATGACATCGCTTGAAACAATCGGGTCCTCACAGTACTGGAGTATCCCTTTATATCGTTCACTCATCGAAGCCTTTTTGATCGCGGCGTTGAGTTCTTCCACCGACGGGGCCTTTTCCAGCCTGACCGCGAGGTCGACGATCGAACCGGTCGGCACGGGAACCCTGATGGCGCTTCCGTTTAGCTTGCCGTTCAATTCCGGAATGACGAGACCGACCGCTTTGGCGGCGCCTGTGGTCGTCGGGATCATATTGAGGGCGGCTGCGCGGGCGCGTCTCAAGTCCTTGTGCGGCAGATCCAGTATATTCTGATCGTTTGTATATGCGTGGATTGTCGTCATAAGACCTTCAACAACGGTAAAATTATCATGCAGAACCTTTACAACGGGAGCGAGACAGTTTGTCGTACATGAAGCGTTCGATACGATGAGATCGCCGGGTTTGAGATCCTCATCATTGACGCCAAGGACAATCGTTCTGTCAATTGAGTCCTTTGCCGGGACGGTTAAAAGCACCTTTTTTGCACCGGCCTCGAGATGCCAGGCTATTTTCTCGCGATTTCTGAATACGCCCGTCGATTCGATAACGATATCGACACCCATACTTTTCCACGGAAGATTTTTCGGATCTCTCTCCGCGGATGCCTTGATCTCCTTGCCGTCGACGACAATCGATTCCCCTTTCACATCCACTTTCATGGGGAATACACCGTACACCGAATCATACTTTAAAAGATGCGCGAGGGTTTCGTTATCTGTAATATCGTTGATCGCGACGATATCGATACCCCGACGCTCCATTGCTATTTTAAACACATTTCTACCGATTCTTCCAAAACCGTTGATTGCTACTTTCATATTTCCTCCTGATAGAAAAATAAATTAGATTTTTAATATGGATAGCGCGAATATACACTATTGTTCTACGAGTGTCAATTGACCGGAGATCAGTTTTTACCGGCAAAAAAACGAAAAATATCGAAACCCGACCCAAAACATTGAAATTTCACATTATATGAAGTATGTATAAGAGAGTGCATACGATTTTTTTCTCTTAAGGAGTTATATATGGCGTACAGGAGTATAACGTCCCGGCGTATATCCATGGCGAACGAGTTGCCATTTGAACAAATCCCACATATGCATCCGTATCCGCTTAAGATAAACCGATTAAAACGGTTTATTGCCCCTCTTTTGCTGCTTGTCGTCCTCACTATCTCTTGTCTCAATAATAAATCTCCCCACCGGGATTCACATCGTCCGATCCGTACAGAAACCCGTTCAGTTCAAACGACCGGATACGGTTTTTCATCCGGTAAAAGTAAAACAGGAACGGTGATGTGGGCAAAGAACGAGGCGAGGCTTGCCATTGCGTTACAACTGAAGGGAAATCCCTTTACACTGCAAACGGCCTCCGGCACCATTGTCTTTTCATCCGAAACGGACGATACGGATCTGTCGTTTACCCGCGTGCGTCATGAAGAAACGTGGGAGGCGGGCGGGCTATGGAACGCCTTTATCATAATGGAATGCAAAACCGATGTCGAATGGGTAACCGGCGGCGGTACCGGACCCGTAACACTTTCATCAGGCGGCGACAGTGTGATTACGACACTTTTCACGCTCAGACAGCAGGCTGTTCTCAACGCCTTCAGAAAGCTGCCTCAATCGGACATGGACAATGCAATCATCGGGGGGAGCGTTTATATTTCAGCCCTGAAAGCCGCTAAAGTGAAAGACACATCGCATGTTGAAGTAAGCGCAGATTTTACCGTTGTTTTTTACTGATTCCGGCGATGGCGCCGACCATGTTATACATTATCGTATTGGAGGGGACAGGTATGGCATGTTTTTTTCCCAACATTATACATGCCCCATTAAGTCCGTCGATCTCTGTCCTTTTTCCGGCTTTTACGTCCTGGAGTGTCGATGATTCGTGGTCTTTTGTGAGTGGAATAAGGCTATTATAAAATACATCGATGAATCCTTCTTTCGTGTCCCAATGCGTCGAGTATCCTTCTGCCTGCATGACGAGGAATACCTCCGCGATTATCATATTCATGATATGTCGTGTTTCTTCATATTCTCCCAGAATACCGTACGGTACGTTCAAAACAGCCCCCAGCGGGTTCAAAGGACAATTGTACAGCATCTTTGCCCAAAGATCCTTTGCGATATCCGAAACAGTCCTGCACGGAAGATCACCCGAAAAAATCGCTTCGGCAAGCGGTTCCACATTCTTTCGTTCGCCTTCACCCCCCGCGAGATGGCCGACATGAACATCATCCGCATGAACGGTAATCGCCACCGTGTTCGGTCTTAATCTTTTAAAACCGGTAATCACCCGCGCATTATAAATACACTCTTCCCCGAAAAATCGGAAGAATTTTTCCGAATTCCCCCAGCCGTTCTGGAATAACACGATCCGCGCCCCATGTTTTAATATCGCCTTGTTTTTGTATAGCGTTGAAGCTGCTGCTTCAGTATCGAAGGATTTTACACATACACAAATATAATCATAGTGCGTCGCTTTGCTCCGGTCGATTACCGTATATGCATTAAATTTATCCGGTGTTGCGAGATACCTCCCCAGTATGCCTTCCCGACTGAGACCTTGCCTTTTGAGGAGTGCTACGGTTTCGTCTCTTGCAATAATATCCACGTTACCGCCGGCTTTGATAAGGCAGCTTGCTATACCGAGTCCGACGGCTCCGCCTCCGTATACCAATATATTCATCTTTTATCTCACAAGACAGTGCGTTATGCGTGATTTTTTTTATATTGCGTACCGTTCGTTTTGCGGCTGAACGTCCGTTCACCTGCTATCTCATGCGATTTTCGGCATTTCTTCCTTTTTCTTTTTCTTTTTTCGTTTCGGCCGTTCCTTGCGTTCAACCAGTTCCAGAAATACCATTTCCGTCGCGTCACTCGAACGTTTGCCGAGTTTCAATATACGTGTATAACCGCCAGGTCGTTCACTAAACCTAGGGGCGATATCCTTGAACAGCTTGTTGAGAATAGACTCGTTCTGAATTATTTTCGCCACGATTCGTCTGTTATGTACCGAGTCTGTTTTTGCCCTTGTAATGAGTTTTTCCGCTTTCACACGTACCGCTTTGGCCTTCGTGATACTCGTCCGTATCCTTTCGAATCGAAAAAGTGAACTCACCATATTACGGTGCAGTGCTTTTCTATGGGCCGATTTTCTCCCTAATCTGTTAAACCCGATTTTGTGTTTCATGTTTCGTCCTTCTCCGGTTCTCGCTTCTTTATTTGTTTCAGAACACTGTAATCAATCATCCCGAGTGACAGATGCCATTCTTTCAGTTTATCCTTGATCTCCTGCAGTGATTTTTTTCCGAAATTACGTGTCTTTACCAGATCTTCTTCCGTTTTTTTGGTCAAATCTCCTATCGTCCTTATATTAGCGTTTTTAAGGCAATTACTGCTGCGTACGGACAGTTCGAGTTCTTCGACCGGTGTCTCCAGAAATTTCTTTATTCTTTCCTCTTCGTCGTCCCTGTCATCTTCTTTGAGAATATCATCTTCATCAAAATTGATAAAAATAGTAAAGTGTTCTTTTGCTATTTTCGATGCTTCCGCAAGTGCGTCTGAGGGCGATATAGCCCCGTCGGTCCAGATTTCGATAATCAGTTTATCGTAATCGGTTCTCTGACCTACCCTGGCGTTCTCGACACTGTATTTCACCTTCCGTAACGGTGAAAAAATCGCGTCGATCGGTATTGTTCCGATCACATCGATATATTTCTCGTTTCGCTCCGCCGAGACATATCCCCTGCCGAGATCTATCTGAATTTCCATCTCGAGGTTTGCTTTATCTTCAAGGGTGGCAATATGGAGGTCCTTGTTTATGACTTTAACATTTCCCCCTTTTTCAATATCTCCGGCAGTGAAATCCCCCTTGCCTTTCAATTCAACCAGAATCGTCTCGGATTCGAGATCATTGGCAAGCTGCAGCTGCACCTTTTTCAAATTGTTGATGATAACCGGTGTATCCTCGACAACTTCCGGAATCGATTCGAATTCATTCGAGAGTACTGTCGGGTTACCGTCATCATCGTAATACGTGATTCTTATCGCAGTGATGGCATATCCCTGAATTGATGAAAGAAGAATTCTCCGCAAGGTATTTCCGATGGTGACTCCATATCCCCGTTCGAACGGATATGCGGTAAACTTGCCGTAGAAACTGTCCTCTTCCTTGTGATCGAAGATTATACCCTTTGGCCTTTTAAACCCTTTTAATAAATTTTTCCTGGGCATTGTTACTCCTTTATTTTGAGTAAAGCTCGACAATTAATTGTTCTTTTATATCAGCCAGATCTATAACATCATTGCGCGCGGGTATTTTTTTCACGACACCATACATATTGTCCGGGTCCACTTCGAGCCATGGCACGACCCCCGATCTCGAATATTCCTTGAGACTTTCTTTCACCGAAACAAGCTTTTTGCTGTTTTCCTTTATTTCAATCTTGTCGTTTTCACGCACAAGAAAAGAAGGTATATTGACCTTTTTTCCATTGACGCTGACATGGCCGTGCGAAACGAGCTGCCGCGCCTGTTTTCGTGACGAAGCAAATCTCATTCGATAGACAATATTATCCAGTTTTCTCTCCAGTAAGCGAATTAAATTCTCGCCCGTTACACCCTTCATTCTGGCTGCTTTTGAAAAGAATATTTTGAACTGTTTTTCCAGCATTCCGTACATTCGTTTTAATTTCTGCTTTTCTCTGAGCTGTAACCCGTAATCAGATATTTTTCGAATTCGCGCCCGCATTCCCTTTCCCGGTGCACCTCTCTTTTTAGTTATCGGACAATTTGGCCCTTTACATCGTTCTCCTTTTAAAAAAAGTTGCACTTTTTCCGTCCGACAATAGCGGCACTGAGGTCCCAAATATCTTCCCATTCACTTACTCCTTCTTATCTCACATATACTCATATTCCCGCCCCATCTTTCAACCGATCCGGCAGGAATTAATTAGTTACGTTTTTTCATATACCTATGTTACTGGTATAACTTTATATTATTGCTACACCCTTCTGCTTTTTTGGGGCCGGCATCCATTATGAGGTATCGGGGTTATATCCTTGATGGACTTCACCTTT
Source organism: Spirochaetales bacterium (assembly GCA_016930085.1). Lineage (NCBI taxonomy): Bacteria > Pseudomonadati > Spirochaetota > Spirochaetia > Spirochaetales > Spirochaetales bacterium. The sequence goes on along the minus strand of JAFGHO010000107.1, from coordinate 76,757 downwards.
AGTCCGAGCGCCCCGAGTGCCCTGATAGCCGACTCTCTGCCGACACCAGGACCCTTCACAAAGACATTCACTTCACGCAGTCCATGATCGATCGCCTTGCTTGCGGCATTTTCCGCCGTTGTCTGTGCGGCAAAAGGCGTTGATTTTTTGGCGCCCTTAAAACCGAGTCCGCCTGCCGAGGCCCATGATATCACATTGCCCTTCAGATCGGTAATGGTAACCATTGTATTGTTGAATGTCGCCTGAATATAGACACACCCTGAAGGTATATTTTTCTTTTTTTCTTTCTTGCCTTTTCTCTTTGCCATTATACGTAATCCTCCGCTAAATTATTTCCGTCTCTTGCCTGCAACGGTTTTCGGTTTTCCCTTTCTCGTGCGCGCGTTTGTGCGTGTCCGCTGCCCGCGAACCGGTAATCCTTTTCTGTGCCGTTGCCCGCGGTAACAGCCGATATCGATCAATCGTTTGACATTGAGGGCGATTTCAGTTCTGAGACGGCCTTCCACTTTGAATTCGTTCTCGATAACCTTTCTCAGGTTATTTATTTCGTCGGCAGGCAGATCGTTGATTCGTCTTTCAGTATCGATACCGGTCTTCTTGCATATCAGTTTCGCCGACGACCTGCCGATTCCATAGATATAGGTAAGTGCGATATCAATATGTTTGTTAGGCAGGTCGACGCCAGCAATTCTTGCCATGTTATTCTCCTCCTATTTCTGCCTTTGTTTGTGTTTCGGATTTTTACAAATGATTCGCAATACTCCTCGTCGCCGTATGACTTTGCATTTCTCGCAAATCGGTTTTACACTAGCTCTTACTTTCATATCATTACCTCACTATAGATTTCTCGATCGCAATTTTCCTTTTTTAACAAGCCCTTCGTGATGATGCATACGAAGATGTCCTTCAATCTGCGACATGGTATCGAGATCGACACCGACCATAATCAAAAGCGACGTCCCGCCCATCAACATGGCCGCCGATCTGGGCACTTTGAAGAAAATCGAGACGATTGTCGGGATGATCGCTATAAATGCGAGAAAAAGTGAACCGGGTAAAATAATCCTGTTCAATATTCTCGTCAGGTACTCTTCCATTTTTTCAGACCGGATTCCAGGTATCGATCCCCCGTTTTCCCTGATATTTTTTGAAATCTCAAAGGGATTCAGTGTTACCTGCGTATAGAAATATGCAAAAAATACGATAAGGAGTCCGTACAGTAGATTATAGGGCAGTTTGTCCCATGCGAGCGCTCGTACGATGTTCTGTAAAAAAGTAATATTCTTGCCGAGACCCTGGATAAGCTGGATCGGAAATGTCAAAAGCGCACTCGCGAAAATAACGGGGATAACCCCTGAGGGATTGATTTTGAACGGGAGATAGGTGTTCTGTGAACCGTATATTTTTCTTCCGATGACCCGTTTCGCATAATACACCGGTATTTTCCTCTGTCCCTGCTGTTCGTAGATGACAAGCGCGACAACCACGGTGAACACCGCCAGAACGATGATGAGAAAAACGGGATTGAAATCGGAACTCGGATCCCTGACCGCCTGAAACATCGTGATCACCGCCTCCGGCATTCGAGCGACGATTCCCGCAAAGATAAGAATCGAAACCCCGTTCCCGATCCCCCGCTGCGTAATCTGTTCGCCAAGCCAGACGAGAAAAACGGTACCGGTGGTGACGGTGAGCATTGCCACAAAAGTAAAAAAGAGCGGATCGATCGTCAAGGCCTTGATTTCGACCGCGAGCCGCGTCGCGGTAAACGACTGTATCATACAGACAGGTATCGTTATATAACGCGTATACCGTTGTATTTTCTTTTTGCCCCCCTCTTCTTCCGATATCTTCTTCAGTTTCGGAAAAATGATCGTCAGCAGATTCATGATAATCGATGTGGTAATATACGGCATGACGCCGAGCATGAAAATAGAAACATTTTTGAAGGCCCCGCCGACAAAAAAATCAAGGAAATTAAAAATTTCCCCGAAGCCGCCGGCCCCCGCCTCGAAATAATTCAATACCGCCGTCCTGTCGATTCCCGGAATGGGGATAAAAGCTCCCAGCCTGAATATGACAAGCACAAATATCGTGAAAAGTATCCTGTTGCGAAGATCTTTTATTCTGAAAATATCGATAATTGGATTACTCGCCATTCTCTTCTACCTTTTTCTTTGGTTTTTTATGTTTTTTCAGCGCCGGATCTTTAACGGGCGTCGCCTTTTTTTCGATAATCGTACCCCCGGCACCGACAACCTGTTCACGTGCGCCTTTCGTTATCTTATCGAGGTCGACGCTGAGCTTTTTGGTCAGCGTTCCTCCCGCAAGAAGTTTTACCGGCATTTGTTTTTTGGATATGATATTTTTCTGTATCAAGGTTTCCGTGGTGACGGTGGCCCCATCATCGAAGACTTCCAGATAGCCGCATTTTATGACGATATAGGTTTTTTTAAATCTGTCGTTTGAAAAACCCCTTCGCGCGATTCTTCTGAACAGCGGCATTTGCCCGCCTTCGAAACCTGGACGTACGCCGCCGCCGGCACGGGACCTCTGTCCCTTGGAACCCCTCCCGGCCGTCGAACCGTGACCGCTTCCTGTGCCTCGTCCGATTATTTTCTTTTTTTTCGTTGCGCCCTTCGGCGCTCTCAATACAATCTTCTCCATTACGACAACTCCTCGACCTCAACAAGATGAGCTATAACCTTTACCATTCCCATTATTTGCGGCGTCGCTTCTTTCCGCACCACTTTGTTTATTCTGCCGAGTCCTAAAGCCAGCGCTGTTTTTCGTTGCTGCGGCTTGTTTCCGATGATGCTTTTCTTTAGCCGGATTTGTACCATCTTCCCTTTTTTGCTTTGTGATGTTTTTCCGGCTTTCGACCCCTTTTTTACTGCCATGACACTAACCCCACATTTCCTTTATAGTCTTTCCCCTCATCGCCGCTATTTCTTTCGCGTCTTTGAGTGATTCGAGACCATTAAAAACAGCCTTGAGTATATTGATGGCATTCTCTGAACCGAGCGATTTCGCGAGAATATCCTTGATACCGGCAGCGTCCATGATCGCCCTTACCGCACCTCCCGCTATGATTCCGGTTCCGGGCGCAGCAGGTTTCAATAAAACAGTCGCACTCTTGAACTTCCCGATGACCTTGTGCGGAATAGTCGATTTCTGCCTGTTTATCGAAATAATACTATTCTTTGCTTTCTCGAGACTCTTTTTTATCGCTTCAGAGACATCATTCGCCTTCCCGAATCCATAACCGACATGGCCGTTTTGATCACCGACAACAACGAGTGCGGAAAAGGAAAACCGCCGTCCGCCTTTCACGACTTTCGCGACGCGATTGAGTTTTACCAGTTTCTCAATAAACTCTTTTTCAACCCTTTCTTCTACCACGTTTCCTCCTAAAACTGTATCCCGGTTTTTCTTGCTGCATCGGCGATTGCCTTGACAACACCATGATATTTATACCCGTTTCTGTCGAATACGATCCGGGAAATTTTCTTATCTTTCATCCGCTGTCCGATCACTTCTCCAAGTTTTCCGGCTTCCTTGACCGTTGTCTTTATCTTCCGCAAATCCTTTTCCAACGTCGATGCAGATACAAGCGTATTTCCCGCTATATCGTCGATCACCTGCAAATAGACGTTCTTGTTGCTTTTATAGATACTCAATCTCGGACACTGTTCGGTCCCCTTTATCTTTTTTCGTATCCCTATTTTACGTCTGACCCGACGTCTGATCTTTTCTTTCACATGTTTCATGATACTACCCTACTTGACTCCTGTTTTTCCGACCTTCTTGCGGACATATTCGTTTTCATATCTGATACCTTTCCCCTTATACGGTTCAGGCGGCCTGAAAGCCCTGATTTCCGCGCACGCTTTTCCAAGCTTCTGCTTGTCGATCCCCTGTAATACCAATTTGGTGTTTGCTTCAACCCGGCACGTTATCCCGTCGGGAATCGTGTATTCGATCGGATTCGCGTAACCGAGATTCAACACCAGTATATTTCCTTTCAACTCAGCCTTATATCCCACACCAATAATTTGCAGGACTCGTGTAAATCCTTCAGTGACGCCGATCATCATATTTCTAATGAGATTTCTGTACAAACCGTGCATTGATTTCGCACGTTTTGTTTCATTCTTCCTTGAAATATAGATATACGGTTTTTCATAGGTAATTTCTACTTCTTCTTCATACCGCTGGCTGAGTTTTCCTCCGGAACTTTCCAGCGTGATCGTATTGTTTTCGATTGTCACCTTTATATTATCCTGTTTTACCTCGACAGGAAGTCTTCCTATTCTTGACATTGTTTCCTCTCAAACTCCTTCCTACCAGACGCTGCAGATAAGCTCGCCGCCGACTTTTTTTTCCGCGGCTTTTTTACCTGTTATCACACCTTCAGATGTGCTTATGATGACCGTTCCATAGCCGTTAAATATACGCGGCATTTTTTTATACCCGACAAACACACGCCTTCCCGGTTTCGATAACCGCTGCAAATCATTGATCACGGGCTTGTTTTTATCCGTATATTTTAGAAATATCCTGATATAGTTTTTACCGCTTTGATTTATCTTTTTGAAGGTTTTTATATATCCTTCGTTTTTCAGTATTTTTGTGATTTCGAGTTTCATCCGTGATGTCGCGATATCGACTTTCTCGAATTTCGCTCCATTTGCGTTTCTTATTTTCGTTAGCATATCTGCTACCGGATCTGAAAGACTCATAGTTTTCTCCCCTTACCAACTAGATTTCGTCACACCAGGAATTAATCCTTCGCTGGCAAGTTTTCTGAAACAGATGCGACACATCTGAAATTTTCTCATATATCCCCGAACCCTTCCGCACAGGCGACACCTGTTCACCTTTCTCGTTTTGAACTTGGGTTTTTTTTGCGATTTTAAAATCATTGCTTTTCTCGCCATGTTCATCCTCTCATTTCATTACTTTCGGAACGGCATTCCAAGTTTTTCAAGAAGACTTTTAGCTTCCCTGTCGGATTTGGCCGATGTAACGATGGAAATATTCAAACCATTGATCCGTTCGATTTTATCATAATCGATTTCCGGGAAAATAATCTGTTCCGTGATACCAATCGAATAATTACCGTGTCCGTCGAACGAGTTCGGATTAGTTCCCCTGAAATCCTTTATTCTCGGAATAGCGACATTAATCAGTCTGTCGAAAAACTCATACATGATATCTCCGCGAAGGGTTACCATGACACCGATTTCCATGCCAGCCCTTACCTTGAATCCGGCAATTGATTTTCTCGCCTTTGTTTTCACGGCCCGCTGGCCCGTAATCTGCGACACCTCATCGACCGCCGAGTCGAGAAGTTTTTTGTTTTGAATGGCGTCTCCCATTCCCATGCTCACGACAATTTTTTGCAGCTTCGGTACCTGCATGATTGTTTTATACTCGAACTCTTTGACGAGTTCCTTTTTCACCGTCTCTTCGTAATATTTTTTTACTGTTGGCAGATTCTTCTTCGACATTACAATTCCTCCCCGCATTTTCTGCATACCCGCACCTTTTTATCGTCAACCATTTTAACGCCGATTTTAGTCTTTCCGCATTTCTTGCAATTGATCATCACATTCGATATATGAACAGGGGCTTCAATCTCGACAATACCGCCTTTCTGATTCTGCTTTCGTTGTCTCATCGCCTTTTTGACCATATTCTGTCCTTCGACGATCACGGTTTCTTTTTTCCGATCGACCTTCAATACCCTTCCCGAATTCCCGATGCTTTTTCCCGAGACAATCGTCACCTGATCGTTCTTCCTAATCCTGAGTTTTCCTTTATCACCGTTCATGCCTTTATTACCTCATCACCCTCTATAATACTTCCGGTGCAAGCGAAACGATTTTCATATAATTCTTGTCCCTGAGTTCCCGCGCAACCGGACCGAAAATTCTCTTTCCCTTCGGATTTTTATTCGCATCGATAATGACGCATGCATTATCGTCGAAGCGAATATACGTTCCATCTGGTCTTCTGTGTTCCTTGTTTGTTCTCACGACCACTGCCTTTTCAATTGATCCCTTTTTTATCGGCGCATTCGGTAAGGCGTCTTTTACGGCGACCACGATTATATCACCGACGTCCGCCACTTTTCTTCTGGTTCCCCCGAGTACCTTTATACATGCTACACGCTTTGCGCCACTGTTATCCGCAACATTTAAATAGCTCATCGTTTGGATCATATCTGCTTCCTGCCTTCCGCTCTATTTTGCCTTTTCAACGATCTCTAATAACCGCCAGGATTTTTCCTTACTCAAAGGCCTTGATTCGATCACCCGAACAATATCATCGATATTGCATTCGTTTTTCTCGTCATGCGCCTTTATCTTCTTCGTTCTCGTGACATACTTTTTATAAAGTCGATGAAGCTTTTTCCTTTCAATTGCAACGACAATCGTCTTATTCATTTTATTACTGACTACCCGTCCGGTGAAAATCTTTTTATTCGCTTTGTCTTTGTTCATCCTTCTGTCCTCTTTCTCCGGCAACGTTCGCTTTTCTGATACCGCATTGATACTCGTTTATCAATGTGTTCAGCCTGGCCAATCTTCTTCGTAATACCCTCTTCTGAAGAGGATTATCCACATGTCCAATCACCATATTGAAGCGTATATCTCTGTATTTCTTTTTCAGCTCCTCACGTTTTGTCAGGAGTTCGTTAAATGTCAGATCGTTATATGATTCTTTCATAATTATTGCACGTAATCCCTTCTCGTCATTATTTTGGTTTTTATCGGCAACTTGCTGCTTGCGAGTTTCATTGCCGCCTGCGCCAATTCCATCGCGACACCGCTGACTTCGAACATGACCGTTCCCTGTTTGACCACTGCCACCCAGTATTCAGGATTCCCTTTGCCTTTTCCCATTCTCGTTTCCGCCGGTTTCTTTGTATATGGAACATCCGGGAAAATTCGAATCCACACTTTTCCGCCGCGCTTTATATGACGGGTAATCGCGATACGTGCCGCTTCAATCTGACGATTGGTAATCCATTTTCTTTCGAGTGCGACAAGTGCAAAATCGCCGAACGCAATACTGTTTCCCCTCGTCGCTTTCCCTTTCATTCTGCCGCGCTGCTGTTTTCTGTATTTCGTTCTCTTTGGACTGAGCATGCTTTCTTACTCCTTAGCTTCCGCTTGTGATTTCGTCTTTTTCAACAATATTCCCGCGTCTTCCTTTTTCTCTCTTCCGTATAATTCACCGTTGCATATCCAGACCTTCACACCGATGGTACCAAAGGTGGTGATTGCTTCCGCGAATCCGTAATCAATATCCGCCCTGAATGTATGAAGGGGAATCCTTCCCTCTTTATATTCACTGCTTCTCGCCATTTCCGCACCGCCGAGACGCCCTGATATCTTTATTTTTATGCCCTGAATACCGGTTTTCATCGCGTTGGCCACCGCCATTTTCATCGCCTTCCTAAAGGATGCCCTCGCCTTGAGTTGTTTGGCGACATTCATCGCCACCAGCTGTGCATTGAGTTCCGGACGTTTGATCTCCTTGATTTTGATCTGGATTTTCTTCGTTACCACCTTTTTGATTTCATTTCCGAGTTTATCGATGTTCGCACCTTTTACCCCGATAATAACCCCGGGACGGGCGGTGTGAATAATGATGGTCACTTTCTGCGGATGTCGCACGATCTCGACGTCGGCCACATCGGCTGTTTTTGTTTCAGGAAAGTCCATGATTATCTTTCGTATTGTCAGATCCTCATGCAACGTATCCGCATATTCTTTCGGATCCACATACCATTTTGATTTCCAGGTTCTTATAATACCCAGTCTCATACTGAAAGGATGTACTTTTTGTCCCACTATTTCCCTTTAACCTCCCCTATTTCATCGATAACGACGGAAATATGACACAATCGTTTTATCAACCGGTCGGCCCGTCCTCGTCCGCGCACCCAGATACGTTTCATACGCGGACCGTCATTCACCTGTAATTCCTTTATATAAATTGTATCTTCATCGAGTTTATCATTGTGATATAATGCATTCGCGACGGCGGACATAATCGCCTTTCTCAGGAATTTCGCGCCCTTGTGAGGCAGATTTTCGAGTATCGATAACACCTCTGTATAAGGCTTTTTTCTGATGTTGTTCGCTATCCTTCTTACCTTTGAGGGAGAAATCCGTATAAACCTCAAATGTGCTTTGTAACCCTTTTTTGTCTCCATTCAGAACCCCTACTTCTTCTTTGCCTTTTTATCCGAACCGGCGTGCCCTCGAAAAATCCTCGTGGGAGAAAACTCTCCCAGCTTATGTCCGACGAGATTTTCCGTCACATACACAGGCACCCAGGTCTTCCCGTTATAAACGCTGATAGTAAGCCCCACCATCTCGGGTATGACCGTTGAACACCGTGAAAATGTTTTTATCATTTTCTTGTCTCCCGATTTCCTGATATCAAGGACTTTCCTGTAGAGACTTTTTTCGATAAACGGTCCCTTTTTTATCGATCTTGACACAATCTTTCTCCTACTTTCTTCGTTTGACTATAAACCTGGTGGAATTCTTCCGCTTCTTCCTGGTCTTGTATCCTTTTGTCGGGACACCCCAGGGAGTCACCGGATGCCGTCCACCGGACGATTTCCCTTCTCCACCGCCATGCGGATGATCAATCGGATTCATGGCGACACCTCTCACCTTCGGCCGCTTCCCCATCCATCTGCTTCTCCCCGCTTTACCCAGCGAAACGTTCATATGATCTTCGTTTCCGACCTCTCCGATTGTCGCAAAGCATTTCCTGAAAACCATTCTCATTTCGCCCGACGGCAACTTGATCGTCACGTAATCCCCTTCTTTTGCGGCGATCGTCGCACTTGTTCCGGCGGACCGTGAAAGCTGTCCGCCCTTTCCGTATTGTAATTCAATATTATGGACGTTCATCCCGAGCGGGATTTTTTCGAGCGGAAGTGCGTTCCCTATTTCCAATGGGGCGTCATTTCCGCTTTGAATTACCATACCGACTTTCAAACCTTTTGGTGCAAGGATATACCGTTTGTCACCATCGACGTAATGAACCAGGGCGATATTCGCGCTTCTGTTTGGATCATATTCTATTGACACGATCTTTCCGGGAATCGATTTCATCGCCTCATCTGCCGAATATTTATCCCGTTTAAAATCGATATACCGATATTTTCTCTTGTGACGGCCGCCTTTTCGCCGAACGCTTATCCGGCCGTTCGTATCCCGTCCGGCGTTGAACGCCATTCCTTTCGAGAGGTTTTTTTCAGGCCGCGTCGTCGTCACCTCTTCGAACGTCAATCCTGTCTTATATCTCATCCCGGCCGTATGAGGTTTATATTTCTTGATCCCCATTGTATCCCTTGCTCCTTACTCTCGATCGGTTATACACCTTCGAATATGTCGATTTTCTCTCCCTCGTGCAGGGTGATAATCGCTTTTTTCCATGCAGATGTATATCCTCTTTTATATCTTACCCTTTTGGGTTTGCCTTTTATATTTATGATATTGCATTTCACCGGTTTCACGTTAAAAAGCTCTCCGATCGCCTTTACCACCTGTTTTTTATTCGCCCGTGCATCGACCTTGAAGGTATATTTGTGTTGTTCCCGCCGGACATTCGATTTTTCAGTAACGACAGGTTCCAGAATGATATCTTCCGTATATTCCATTATTCCTGCACTCCTTTATCAGTCTTTTTATCTGCCTTCTTTTCCGCTTTCTCAACCTTTTCGACAACCTTTTTCCGAGTCGTTTTTTCCGCCTTCTTTTCGGTCTTTTCCGTCACCTTTTCAACGGTCTTCTTCTCTACCGTTGTTTCAGCCTTTTTTTCTACCTTTTCAGTAGCCTTTCCAACGGTTTTTTCCCCAACCTTTTTTTCAGTCTTCTTTTCCGTAACAGTTCTGCCGTACATATCATTGAGCGACCGTATTGCCGTTTCATGAAAAATCAGATTTTTACAGTAAAACAGATCATGGGCATTCAACCTGTTAAAGGTCAGCATCCTGAGCCACGGTATATTGGAACCGGCTCTTTTTATCATCATATCATCGTCTTTCAGAACAAAAACCGTTCTCATTTCGGTGATATGCTTCCTTAATAATTGAACCAGATCCTTAGTCTTTCCGCTTTCGATTCCGAAATCCTCGATAATCCTCAATTTGTTCTCGGCGTTTTTCATACTCAATATCGATCTCATTGCCAGCTGCTTTATCTTCTTTGGTATATGATACTTGTAACTTCGCTTCCGGGGGCCGAACACAATACCGCCGCCGACCCTAAGCGGAGATCGACGCGTACCCGCACGCGCCCGGCCCGTGCCTTTCTGCCTGTACATTTTCTTGTGCGCGCCCTGAACTTCACTTCTCGTTTTCGTATGGGCGGTCCCGAGTCTCTTGTTGGCCAGCTCGTTTCTGATCGCATAATAGATTGAACCCATACTTACTTTACCGTTAAATATATCATCTGAAAGTTCGATCTTTTTTGATTGGCTGCCGTCAACGGCAAAAACCTGTGCTTTCATTCAACTATCCTTATCATCAATTATTTTCTTCACTGCTTTTTTTGACAGTTATATGACCCTTCTTTTTCGCTTTGAGAATGACGACCGTCGCATTTTTAGGGCCCGGAATCGCACCTTTTATCAAAAGCGTGTTCTTTTCAGTGTCGATTTTCACCAGGCGAAGATTCTGAACCTTCATTGCAGCACCGCCCATTCTTCCCGCCATTTTCAACCCCTTGAATACTCTGGAGGGAAAACTGGAACTTCCCGTTGAACCCTGTGCCCGGTGAAATTTCGATCCATGCGTTTTTCTTCCGCCGCTGAATCCATGCCGCTTCATGACACCCTGGTATCCTTTACCTTTTGTTACGCCCCGGACATCGATAAAATCAATACCCTGAAAAACATCAACGGTCAGCGCCTTACCGATTTCATACTCTTTCTCAAAATCACGAATTTCGATCATCACCTTTTGAGGAGTAAGGCCGTCTTTGAACTGCCCCTTCACCGGCTTAATCACCCTCGATTCTTTTTGTTCGAATGCACCGAGTATCACTGCATCATATCCGTTTTTTTCGGTATTCCTCTCACCGATAACGACATTCTGCGGTACGGCGACGACGGTAACCGGAATAATGTTTCCGCTTTCGTCGAATACCTGAGTCATGCCGATTTTCTTTCCGATTAGCCCTACCATTTTTTTCCTCACATTTTAATTTCAACATCTACACCTGCAGGAAGCTCGAGCTTCATAAGTGCATCCATAACCGCAGAAGTAGGTTCGATGATATCGATCAAGCGTTTATGTGTCCGCATCTCGAACTGTTCACGCGACTTCTTGTTCACGTGAGGGGATCTGAGTACAGTAAACTTATTGATTCGAGTCGGTAAAGGAATTGGACCGGATACTTTTGATCCGGCTTTCAGTACTGTATCAACGATCGCTTTGGAACTCTGGTCTATCAGTTCAACATCGAAACCTCTCAAGCGTACGCGTATCCTTTCTTTTATCATCATTCCTCCTGATATCGATCCCGAAAGAGATATGCCATCCCCCGGGATGATACTTAATATAATTCATCATGCATAATCAATAATACATTTATCTCACCTCGTGATCTCCATCCTACCGGAATGAAGATTACGATCCGCTGTTGTTTACCGACAAACACGGTTTGGTTCCTTGTTGACACACAGCGACCGGACCACCGATCATCCAAGTACAGCATAAGGACCTCAACTTATGCATGTTTTTGACTTTTTTATCTCAATCCTGCACCATCGTCCCGACTTTACAGCCCGGTTGAATGAACGGAAAAAAGCTATCTGTTCTCCAATCCGGCGAAACATCAATCCCCTTATTCGATAATTTCCGTTACCGCTCCTGCCGCAACCGTTCTTCCACCCTCGCGGATAGCGAAACGAAGTCCTTTTTCGATTGCGATTGTACAGATCAGTTCGACATTGAGTTCGACATTATCGCCGGGCATTACCATTTGCTTTCCTTCAGGAAGCGAAACCGTCCCCGTTACGTCCGTTGTTCTGAAATAAAACTGCGGCCGGTATCCGGTAAAAAACGGCGAATGCCTTCCGCCTTCTTCTTTTGTCAGAACGTACACCTGAGTCTTTATCTTTTTATGCGGTGTGATCGACCCCGGTTTTGCAATAACCTGTCCACGCTGTACTTCGTCCTTTTCAATACCTCGAAGCAGACAGCCGACATTATCTCCGGCCTGGCCTTCATCGAGGATCTTGTTGAACATTTCGACACCGGTCACAACCGTTTTTCTTGTATCCTTGATACCGACGATTTCGACTTCTTCACCGACTTTGACTTTACCGCGCTCGATTCTTCCGGTGACAACGGTACCGCGGCCGGAAATCGAAAAAACATCCTCTATCTGCATGAGAAAATCCTTGTCGATTGCGCGTTCCGGAAGCGGAAAATATGAATCCATCGCATTGAGTAATGCTTCAATGCACTTCATTTTTTCAGGATCGTCCGGATTGTTCATTGCCTCGACCGCCGAGCCCCTGATAATCGGTATTTCATCCGCTGGAAACTTGTATTCATTGAGAACATCCTTGATTTCTTCTTCAACAAGATCGATGAGTTCCGGATCGTCAACCATATCGATTTTATTCAAAAAGACAATAATCGCCGGAACACCGACCTGCCGTGCCAAAAGAACATGTTCACGCGTCTGCGGCATGACGGAATCGGGTGCCGAAACGACGAGAATCGCACCGTCCATCTGGGCGGCACCGGTGATCATATTTTTGATATAGTCTGCGTGTCCCGGACAATCGACATGGGCGTAATGTCTTTGTTCCGTCTGATACTCGACATGACGTGTATTTATCGTAATACCCCGTGCCTTCTCTTCGGGCGCATTATCTATATCTTCAAACTTCATCAATTTATCGCCATACTTTCCGGAACAATACATGGTAATTGCCGCAGTCAGCGTCGTTTTCCCATGATCGACATGCCCGATTGTCCCTACGTTTATATGGGGTTTCTTCCGTTCGAATTTAGCTTTTGCCATTTTATCCTCCTTAATTTAAATAAAATAACGGCTTTTATGGCATCTCTTTCATGATGGAAACCGTTATTATTTCCTTTTTTACCTGCCAGGGAACCCCTGGTCCTTCTTGAGCTTTCTTTTACCAGCGGTAATGAGCAAACGCCTTGTTCGCTTCCGCCATTTTATGTGTATCTTCTTTTTTCTTTACTGAAGAACCGGTATTATTAAAAGCATCAAGTATTTCATCACGTAATTTTTCACTCATCGATTTACCGTGCCGCTGCCGTGAATATGAAATAATCCATCTCATTGCAAGGGCATTCTGTCTATCCTCTTTAATTTCGACAGGAACCTGATATGTCGAGCCGCCGACACGCCGTGATTTCACCTCGATAAGCGGTTTTACATTATTCAATGCCTGTGTAAAAATTTCAAGCGGATTTTTATTCACTTTGCTGCTAATCTCTTCAAGCGCATCATAGAGAATATGATAGCCGACCGATTTTTTTCCCTTCAGTATCATACGATTGACGAATTTGGCGATCATATCGCTTCCGTACTTGGGATCTGATGCGATCGGTCTTTTCGGCGGTATCCTTCTTCTCGGCATTCTTTTCTCCTTACACTCCTTAAGCCTTCGGCTTTTTTGTTCCGTATTTCGACCGCGCTTTCTTGCGATCGTCGACACCGAGTGTATCCTTGGTACCCCTGATAATATGATACCGCACACCCGGCAGGTCCTTAACCCTTCCCCCTCGAATCATGACAACCGAGTGTTCCTGAAGGTTATGGCCGATTCCCGGAATATATGCCGTCACTTCGATGCCATGCGTGAGTCTTACTCTCGCGACTTTTCTAAGGGCAGAGTTCGGTTTTTTGGGCGTTACTGTCATCACCCTTGTACATACGCCTCGTTTCTGCGGACAGGACATCAATGCGGGCGACTTTGTCTTTTTACCGACCCTTTTTCGTCCCAATCTTACAAGCTGATTTATTGTTGGCATACCTCTCCCTTCAAACTATTTTGAGCAGATGATATTAGCAATTACATAAAAAAAAGTCAATCCTTTCCCTCCAAAAAAATGAAAAGAATTGCCTTTTTTCTGCCAATAGCTTGCTTTTTCTCCTACCCTTTAATAACGGAAGCTCTCTTCCATCATCCAGTTCCTCTGGACTCCATCACATTGGCTTAAAGTAACATATTTATAATATTATGGCAAGGGGGTAATTATTTTTTTTTTACAGGAATCGCCTTTTTTGCCTTAAATTTCGCAAACCTTCAGGTATTTTCTGCGCAAAACAACCGGTAACCTCCGATTATTTTATATGTCTTCAAACGGGAAGGATTCCTTTTCTCCGCCGTTAACCGGCTCTACATCTTCAGATCCATCCGCCGCACGCTTTCACAAGTGTATGGATTGCCTCAGGAAATCGGGCCGGTCTATAATATCGTCAATCCGGTACTTTCTTCCGAAAGCGCGCCCAATTCTTTTTCCTTGCTCTTTTCTTCAAGAATTTTATTTACGGAGATGTCGATGTCTTCCATGTTTTCATCGAAAAGCTTGACATTCTTGTAAATTTTCATTCCCGTTCCGGCCGGTATCTGGTGGCCGATAATGACGTTTTCCTTCAAGCCGCGAAGATGATCGATAGAACCCTCTATTGCCGCATTGGTAAGTACCCTCGTCGTTTCCTGGAACGAGGCCGCGGAAATAAAGCTGTCGATGTTAAGGGATGCCCTTGTAATACCAAGAATCATCGGCCTTGCAATTGCCGGCTGGCCGCCCTCCCTGATGACCTTTCGGTTCTCCTCATGAAACATGTGCTTATCAACCTGCTGTCCATAGATGAAGTTCGTGTCCCCGACATGGATGATCTCCACTTTTCTCATCATCTGCCTTATTATGATACCGATATGTTTATCGTTGATATTGACACCCTGAAGCCGGTAGACTTCCTGGATTTCATTGACGAGATAACTCTGAAGGGCGTTTTCCCCGAGTATATTAAGGATATCATGCGGATCGATATTTCCCTCACAAAGCGGTTCACCCGCTTTCACTTTATCACCGTCACGTACCAGAAGATGTTTTCCCATCGGTATAAGGTGTTTGTATTCCTTTTCAAAAGGATCGATGACGACAACGTTGCGTTTACCCTTGACGATTCCCTTAAAATGGACAGTTCCGCTGATCCGTGCCAGAACTGCCGGATTCTTTGGTCTTCTCGATTCAAAAAGCTCTCCGACACGCGGAAGACCGCCGGTAATATCGCGTGTTTTCACGCTTTCCTTGAGCAGTTTTGCCAGAATTGTTCCCGCTTTTATGGTATCGCCGTCTTCGATATTCAGATATGCCCCGCCCGGAAGAAAATATGTCGCGACCTCGACACCGGACTTGTCATAGACGACAATCCTCGGCTGGAGGGTCTCAAGCGTAAACTCCATGACCTTTTTGTCCGTCTTTCCCGTCTCCTCATTGATCTCCTCTTTCAGCGTCGTGCCCAGGATGATATCCTCGAATTTGACGCGCCCGTCGACCTCGGAAATAATCGGTTCGCTGAACGGATCGAAAAAGGCCAGCGCCTCTTCCGGTGCGACAATATCTCCCTCTTTCACCACGAGCGCGGATCCGTTTCTTATATCGATTTTATGATCCTGTGCGATCAGAAGAAGCTGATTCCCCTTCACGATCACATAGGCAATATCGGAAGAAAGTATCTTTTTGTTTTTCCGTTCGATGATCGGCTGATCCCTGATGACTTTTTGATCGTTTTCGACAAGGAGTTTGTCTTTCGGTTTCAAATCGATATTCTGAAAAATACGGTTGATGATAATCTGGCCTTTCCGGGTGAAAAGCATATTCCCGTTTTCGAGTTTTACCCTGTTTCCGTCTATCTGTTTGACATATACCGGATACCGTAAATACACTCGGTTTTCTTCGGTAATTTTAGTTGCGGCGCCACCGATATGAAAAGTCCTCATGGTCAACTGTGTACCGGGCTGTCCGATCGATTGGGCTGCGATAATACCGACCGCCTCACCGATATCGACCGTTTTATTGGTTGCCAGATTTCTCCCGTAACACTTGACGCACACGCCGTGCTTTGCCTCGCAGGTGAGTCCGGTTCTGATCCGCACCGATTCGATACCCGCCTCATCGATCTTCTCTGCAAGTTCATCGGTAATCTCCTGGTTGACATCGACCAGTATTTCACCCGTGATGGGATGTTTTACCCGTTCGAGTGTGAACCGTCCCGCTATTCTGTCACGCAGCTGTTCGACGATTTCCTCACCGTCCTTGATCGCCGCGCGTTCTATACCATTAATTGTCCCGCAGTCGAATTCATTGACGACCACATCCTGTGCGATATCCACGAGTCTTCTCGTCAGGTATCCGGCATCGGCCGTTTTAAGCGCCGTATCGGCAAGACCTTTTCGCGCGCCGTTCGTCGAGATGAAAAACTCGATGACCGAAAGCCCTTCCTTGAAGTTCGAACGGATCGGCAGCTCGATGATGTCGCCTGAAGGTTTCGCCATAAGACCGCGCATACCCGCGAGCTGGCGAATCTGCGTTCTGCTCCCCCTCGCGCCCGAATGCGCCATCATATACACCGGATTGAACCCGCCCTTGTCCGTCTTGAGTTTCTCCATCATTTCGTTGGTGACAAGCTCGTTTGTCGTACTCCACACCTCGACGACCCTGTTGTACCGTTCTTCATTTGTTATATGCCCCTGGAGATACTGCCGCTGGATCTCTTCCACCTGGGCATTCGCCTTTGCCAGCAACTCTTTTTTTGCTTCCGGAACCACAATGTCTTCCATCCCGATCGTCGCCCCGAACTTTGTCGCGTAGGTGAACCCCATCTCCTTGATAACATCGAGCATCTGGACCGTAATATATGAGCCGAACCGTTTATAACAATCGGAAATGAGTGTGTGAAGTTGTTTTTCGCTCATCTCTTCATTGATATAACCGACCTGTTCCGGAAGTTCCTCGTTCAGAATAATCCTTCCCGGTGTCGTCTCCATATATGTTCCTTTTATCTGCACCTTGACGAGCGCCTGGTAATCGACATCCCTCGAATCGACAGCCATGAGGACTTCTTCGATCGAAGAATAATACCGTCCCTCACCCTGCGCGCCATTCCTTATTTTCGTCAGATAATTAATACCAAGAACCATATCCTGCGTCGGCACGGTAATTGGATTGCCGTTCGCGGGGTCCAGCAGGTTTCTGGAAGAAAGAATCAGCGTCCAGCACTCCATCCTCGCGGCCTGCGTCAGCGGCACGTGAACGGCCATCTGGTCGCCGTCAAAATCGGCATTAAATGCATGACAGACCAGCGGGTGCAACTTGATCGCCTTCCCTTCGATCAATACGGGCTCGAAGGCCTGAATACCCAGCCGGTGGAGTGTCGGCGCCCTGTTGAGCAGCACAGGATGTTCCCGTACCACTTCGTCGAGTACCGCATAAACTTCCGCTGTTTCCTGCTCGACATAGGTCTTTGCCTTCTTGATATTATAGACAACATCCTTTTCCACGAGTTTTTTCATGATAAAGGGTTTATAGAGTTCGAGGGCCATCTTTGTCGGAAGTCCGCACTGATGCAGTTTCAATTCCGGACCGACGACGATAACACTCCTTCCCGAATAGTCAACGCGCTTGCCCAGAAGGTTCTGTCTGAATCTTCCCTGCTTTCCGCGGAGCATATCCGAGAGGGATTTAAGCGGCCTGTTCGAGGCCCCTTTGACAACGCGACGCTTTTTCGAATTATCGAAGAGGGCGTCAACCGCCTCCTGAAGCATCCTCTTCTCGTTCCTTATTATGATATCAGGGGCGTTGAGGGCCTGTAGACGCTTGAGTCGGTTGTTCCTGTTGATGACCCGTCTGTAGAGATCGTTTAAATCCGACGTTGCAAACCTGCCCCCGTCCAGCTGTACCATCGGCCGCAGTTCCGGCGGAATAACGGGGATGACGTCGAGAATCATCCATTCAGGTCTGTTGCCTGAATCCCTGAAATTCTCGACGATACTGATTCTTTTCAGAAGCCGTTTGTCGACTTTGAGTCCCTTCTCGACCATTACCTTGCGAAGCTCTTGGGACAACCCGTCCAGATCCAGCGATTCAAGGAGGATTTTGATCGCGCCGGCGCCGATTCCCGCCATAAACGCCATACCGTACCGTTCTTTCGCTTCATGGTAATCTTCTTCAGTCAGGACATCCATCTTTTTCAGATCGGTGTCGCCCGGATCGATGACGATATATTTCTCGTAATAGAGAATCGAACGCAATGAGGCGAGAGAAAGGTCCAACAGAAGTCCCATACGGGAGGGGACGGAGCGGTAATACCAGATGTGTGAGACCGGTGATGCGAGTTCGATATGTCCCATTCGTTCCCGCCTTACCTTGAAATGGGTCACCTCGACACCGCAACGGTCGCAGATGACACCCTTGTACCGTATGGATTTGAACTTCCCGCAGTAACATTCCCATTCCTTCGTCGTGCCGAATATTTTCTCACAGAAAAGACCGTCACGTTCGGGTCTGAGTGTCCGGTAGTTGATAGTTTCAGGTTTTTTCACCTCACCGTACGACCAGGCACGAATCTGCTCCGGCGAGGCGAGTTTTAACATAATCGTATCAAAATCCTGAATTTCTTTCATTCTTTTGTTTTCCTCCTAAAAGTGACTGCCCTGCTGATTGATCAATTCCTCGTCCCGTTCCGTGAGAGGAATCTGTTTGCCCCTTGAATCGAAAATCTTGATATCCAGCGCGAGTCCTCGTAATTCCTGGATGAGGACATTAAAGCTTTCCGGGATGCCGGCCGGAGAGGAAACCTCTCCCTTGACAATACTCTCGTAAATCCTGGCACGCCCCGTCATATCATCCGACTTAATGGTAAGAAGTTCCTGAAGGGTGTTCGCGGCACCGTAGGCTTCAAGGGCCCACACCTCCATTTCTCCAAGCCGCTGACCGCCGAATTGCGCTTTGCCTCCCAGCGGCTGCTGTGTTACCAGCGAATAGGGGCCCGTCGAACGCGCATGAATCTTGTCGTCAACAAGGTGGTGAAGTTTCAGCATATAGAGATATCCGACATTAACCGGATTCTCGAAAGGTATCCCGGTTCGACCGTCAAAAAGCTTGATTTTCGAGTTTTTAGGAAGCTGTGATTCTTCCAGTTTTTTCTCGATCATCTCGTTGGTCGCTGACTGGAATACCGGCGTCGCATACCATTCATCGAGTTTCATAGCCGCCCAGCCGAGTTCGGTTTCGAGTATCTGTCCGAGATTCATTCTCGACGGGACACCGAGCGGATTGAGCACGAGATCGACCGGTGTTCCGTCCTCCATAAACGGCATGTCTTCTTCTGGAAGCACCCTGGCGATGACGCCCTTGTTCCCGTGCCGTCCCGCCATCTTGTCGCCTTCCTGAAGTTTTCTCTTTGTCGCGATAAGGACCTTGACTACTTCGATCACGCCGGGATCAAGATCATCGCCTTCCGTCCGTCTCAATCGCTGGACTTCGATGACGGTTCCTTCAACGCCATGGGGAACTTTCAGGGAGGTGTCCCGCACCTCTTTGGCTTTTTCACCGAAAATGGAGTTGAGAAGCTTGAACTCCGGCGTCGAATCCGTCTCGCTTTTCGGAGTCACCTTGCCGACCAGAATGAACCCGGAGGTGACCTTCGCTCCGACCCTGATTATTCCCTCCTCGTCAAGCTGGTCGAATGAGCGTTCACTCGTGTTTGGAATATCCCTTGTAATCTTTTCAGGGCCGAGTTTCGTTTCCCGGACTTCGACGGAAAATTCCTTTATATGGATGGAGGTAAAGATATCGTCCTTGACGACATTTTCCGAAATCAGTATAGCGTCTTCATAATTGTATCCGTTCCACGGCATAAAGGCGACAAGGACATTTCTTCCAAGCGCGAGTTCGCCATTGGACGTCGCAGGACCGTCCGCGATGACATCCCCCGCCTCCACATGAATATCCTTTCTGACAATCGGTTTTTGATTGAAACAGGTGTCCTGATTGGTCCGCTTGAACTTGAAAAGCCGGTAAATGTCGATATCCTTGTTGTTTGCCGCATTATCCGGCTTTATCTGAATTTCTTTCGATGTGACATAGGTGATCACCCCCGATCGTTTTGCGATCACACAGACCCCGGAATCATATGCCGTCTTTCCTTCCATGCCCGTTCCGACCCGCGGGGGTTCGGGCTGGAGAAGAGGAACGGCCTGGCGCTGCATATTCGAACCCATGAGCGCCCTGTTCGCGTCGTCATGCTCGAGAAACGGGATCAGCGACGCCGAAACGGAAACGACCTGCTTTGGCGACACGTCCATATAATCGATTTCAGCGGGCGTTCTCGTCGTATAATCACCTCCCTTTCGGACCGGTACCATACTCTCCAAAAATGTCCCGTCTTTTGCTATCGGCGCGTTCGCCTGCGCGATAAAATACCGCTCTTCATCCATTGCGGAAAGGTATTCGATCTTTGTGGTCGCCTTTCCGTTGACCACTTTCCGGTAAGGACTTTCGAGGAACCCGTATTCATTGACACGGGTATAATTGGCCAGTGAAACGATAAGTCCGATATTCGGTCCTTCAGGCGTCTCGATCGGACACATGCGCCCGTAATGGGTATAATGAACATCTCTTACCTCAAACCCCGCCCTGTCTCTGGAGAGGCCGCCAGGCCCGAGTGCGTTCAACCGCCGCTTGTGCGTCAATTCCGAGAGCGGATTGACCTGGTCCATAAACTGCGAAAGCTGACTCGAGCCGAAAAACTCCTTGATGCTGGTCACAATCGGTTTAATCGAAATAAGATCCTGTGGTTTGATCGTCTCTATTTCCTTGAGACTCATCCGTTCCTTCGCGATTCGTTCCATGCGGGCAAAGGCCGTCTTGAGTTGATTCGAAAGCAATTCCCCGACCGAACGAACGCGCCTGTTTCCCAGATGATCGATATCGTCGACATTCGCTTCACCGATATATACCTGAATAAGGTAATTGACTGTATTGATGATGTCTTCTTTTCGCAGTGTATGGGAATCACCCATATCCTTGTAGTCGAATTTTTTATTGAGTTTATAACGGCCGACCTTGCCGAGATCATATCGTCTCGGTGAAAAGAACATCGATTGGAGATCTTTTTCGGCGCTTTCGATTGTGATCGGTTCGCCGGGCATGATATGCGAATACACGTGAGATATCGCGTCTTCTTTCGTCGGTTCGTCCTTTGAGGGATCGTCCTTCATCACCTTCATCTCTTCACGTTCGAAGCAATTGAGAATGATCATTGAATGGAGGGATTCCGGATGTTCGAAATCGATAATATCGATTTTCTTGATGCCCTGATGCAGCAACTCTTCGACATCGTGAGGATGTATTTTATCGCCCGCTCGATAAAGCTTTTTTTTCTCGTTTTCATGCTCGAGAAATACTTCCTTGGCAAAGACCTTACCGACGAGTTTTTCTTTCTCATCACGCGATTCCGAAAGCTTTATCGTCTTGATTTTATAGAAAAGCTCGATTATTTTTTCCCTGGTATCAAACCCAAGCGCCCTCAGAAACATGGTGATAAGGATTTTCTTTTTCCTGTCTATTTTCGTATAAACAAGTTCCCTTTTCTGATCTATCTCAAACTCGAGCCACGAACCTTTATACGGAATGATCCGCGACGAAAAGATCCCCTTGTCATGGGAAAAAATGACACCCGGTGAACGATGGATCTGGCTGACGACGACCCTTTCCGCACCATTGATAATAAAGGTCCCCCGATCCGTCATGAGGGGGATATCTCCCATATAAATTTCCTTTTGCCGTATCTCTCCGGTCTGGAGAAAAAGGAGATTTATCTTCGCCTTTACAGGAATGGAAAAAGTAAGGCCTTTTTCCTTACAGTCATGTTCGGAATATTTGACCCCTTCCTCATTCAATGAATAGCCGCAATATTCCAGAACCAGTTCTCCGTTCGGACTTTCGATGGGAAAGGTGTCCTGAAAAACACTTTCCAGTCCCTGGCGAAGCGGCGTTTCACCGCCCAACAACCTATTCCGTTGAATAAAGCGTTCGAATGATGAAAGTTGAATATCGATGAGGTGGGGAACAGCCATCACATCCTTATATTCTTTTCCGAGGTATTTTCGTTTAATTATTTGAGGCTTTTTAGAGCTCATTATCGTCTCCCCTCCTAAATTTATATTGCCACCGGGACATACGTATTCCGGTGGCACACGAGTAATAAATTTAAAGAGTCATTTATCATCATTAATGTTATCCAGCTACACAACCTTTCGTGTCTGTCGTATGTTTCATCTACTGAATCTCTACAACACCCCCGGCTGCGACAAGTCTTTCCTTGATTTTTTCAGCTTCCTCTTTCGAAACGTCTTCCTTCACAGGTTTATTCCCTGCTTCGACGAGTTCTTTCGCATCCTTCAATCCAAGTCCGGTAATAGCCTTGACTTCCTTGATGACCGGAATTTTCTTTCCGTCATCGCAACTCTTCAAGACAACGGTGAATTCGGTCTTTTCTTCGGATGCTTCCTGAGCACCGCCCGCCTGCTGTCCGCTGTCCATGCCGCCGATCATAGCGACAGGTGCAGCCGCAGTCACGCTAAATTTCTCTTCCATATCCTTGACAAGTTCCGAAACCTCGAGTACAGACATGTTTGCGATTGCGTCCAGAATCTGTTCTTTCGTAATTGCTGCCATGCTAATTTCTCCTTCACTCTACCAAATAGTTTATCGTTTTAAATGTCATCCCGATGTATCCCTGCCATGTATATTCTTTCTCCGGATAACTGGCTGATTTTCCCCGTCCTAAAAGACAGCCGGCCGTTTCCGCCGGCTTCCCGTTATGGAATAAACAACCAAGAAGCATGTTATCCGTCGGACGGAATACTCTTCCCGATTCCGAATACACCGGAAAATAATCGCTTTTTCATTATTTATAAAGTAAGCATTTTCCGCCCCTCCTCGGGGAAGGATGATGCTTCTCCCGCTTTCACAACAAACACATTTTCGTCTTTGTTCCCCGTGTTTATTGACAACACTCCCGCTTCCGTACGGTTTAACGGTTTTTACGAACCGCCCCCCTATTACTCGCCTTTTTCTCCTTCCTTTTTATCGGCAATTGCCTTCAAGGTGAGAACCAGTTTCTGAGTGACGCCGTTCATGGTGTAGAGGAGATTTCTCACCGGACCGATCATGGCACTCATCAACATTCCGATAAGTTGTGTTTTTCCCGGAAGTCTCGACAGTGTCTCGAGATTTTCCGGTGAAAAACGACGTCCATCGACGATGCCGCCCCGCACCGCAAAGGATTCGTTCTTCGCATAGTCGAAAAGTATCTTGAGTATCTGGCTCGTGTCCCGATTGATCAATGCAAGCGCGATCGGGCCTTTTATGATATCCTGAATATCGGGAAGGTCATACGATTTAAAGGCCAGCTTTATAAAGTTATTTTTGGCGACTTTGAGTACGGAATCCTGTTCATATAATTTTGTTCGAAGTTCCGTTATTTTTTCGACATTCAGCCCCCTGAAATCGGTAAAGACGATATCTTTCGAACCTTCGATTGCTTGCTTGAGTTTATTGACCGCATCAACCTTATATTGTTGAATACATTGTGTTTTTTCTCCCATGAGTTCTCCTTTCACGGCAACCCGCGTGTATGTAACAAACAGGGATGCGGCCTTACCGTATCGCCTTGCATCATCCCCGTTTTATTTCACTCTATGACGGGACGATCAACTGAATCATCCGACCGTTCTTTTACCCCCACGGTGTGCAATACTTTTTGTACATCCGCAGTGTCAACACTCCACGCTTCCTTTTCCGGGTTTCAGGTCCATCTTTCGATCCGGGCCGCCGGCCCGTCAGGATAGAAGCTCCTTGAACGACAACATAAATCCCGGACCCATCGTTGAAGAAAGGGCGACCGATTTGATAAACTCCCCTTTCAAATCAGCGGGTTTTTTCCTGTTCACTTCTTTTATGACAACCTTTGCATTTTCAACGATCTTGTTGTCTTCCATGGAGACCTTGCCCACGGGAAGATGAACGACCCCGGTCTTGTCCGCCCTGAACTCCATACGTCCCTTTTTGAGTTCGGAAATCGCCCCTTTAATATCAAACGTCACTGTCTGTGTTTTGGGATTCGGCATGAGACCCCTTCGTCCGAGAATCGGACCGAGTTTCCCGACATCCTTCATCATATCCGGGGTGGCGATCGCGACGTCGAAATCGATCCATCCACCCTTGATTTTTTCGATGAGGTCCGTATCGCCTATATATGTCGCACCGGCTTTTTTCGCTTCGTCCGCCTTTTCACCCTTGGCGAATACCAGTATCTTTTTTTCCTTGCCGAACTGGTGTTCGAGTACGACCGTATCCCTGACCGAAACCCCTTTTTTCAAATTGAGATTGATGGCGATCTCGACTGTCTCGTCGAATTTGGCGTAAGCGCATTTTTTAAGACCCGATACCGCTTCTTCGATACCATAGCGTGTATTCCGGTCATGGTCCTTGACCGCAGCCTGATATTTTTTTCCTCGTTTCATGTCAATCTTCCTCCACCAAAACACCCATACTGCGTGCCGTGCCCGCTATTATCTTGACGGCGCCTTCCATGCCCGTTGCGTTCAGATCGGGCATTTTCGTTGTCGCAATCTCCTGAAGCTGTTTTTTGGTTATTGTCGCCACCTTCTGCTTGTTCGGTTCCGATGAACCCTTTTCGAGATTACACGCCTTCTTGATAAGGACTGCCGCGGGCGGAGTCTTTGTAATGAAACTGAAGGATTTATCCTGATACACGGTGATGACAACGGGAATCGTCAATCCTTCTTCCATATTTTTCGTTTTATCATTAAACTGCTTAACGAACTGTGGAGCACTCACTCCGTGCGGACCAAGCGCGGGACCAACCGGCGGCGCCGGAGTGGCTTTTCCTGCCGGGACCTGCAGTTTAATCAATGCCTTTACCTTTTTCTTAGCCATATATCTTCTCCATCTCTTTATTCCGCATAAAAACGTCTAAAGTATATAATGTTTGCTTCGTTTCCTCTTCAAGGGCTTTTCGTGCCTTACTCACATACTTTCCGCTATGATGTCCCGGAATATCCCGCTCCGGACGGTGTTTCCCGTCGGGATCACCGCTTTCTTCACCATGTTTCCGTCGTTCTGCCTGATTTTCAAGCTTCACGTTCACGATATATCCGGAAAAAAGAACAGTATTACCGCACTAAATCTTTTCCACCTGCAAGAACTCAAGTTCAACCGGTGTCGCCCTGCCGAAAATACCGACCATCACTCTCAACTTGTTTTTTTCATAATTTATCTCTTCAATATTTCCCGTGAAACTGTTGAACGGGCCGTCGATGATACGCACGACCTCACCCACATTGAACTCCATCTTTGGCTTCAGTATTTTCTCCGACTTGATCTCTCCAATCTTCTGTAAAATCACTTTTGCTTCATCCTGTTCGATTGGTTTCGGCTTTTGATTCCTGTTGGATCCGACAAATCCGGTGACTCCGGGAATTTTTCTTACCTGGGCACACACTTCTTTCCACCCCGCCTCCGGCAGATCCAGTTCCACCAATACGTAACCGGGAAGAAACTTCTTCGATGTCATACGCTTCTTGCCGTCCTTCACTTCGATAATATCCTCGGAAGGGACCTTGACATCGAATATATAATCTGATAATTCGCCGTTATCAATCAGTTTCCTGATCTGTTTTTCTACTTTATTTTCCTGTCCAGAATATACATGGACTACAAACCACCCTTTAGCCATTTTCCTCCGCAACTGTTAAAAAACAAGATTCAATAATCTAAAAAGCAAGATATCGATGAAACCAAGCGCGGCAGCTATAAAAATCGTCGAAATGATAACAACCTTGGTCGATGAAAATACCTCTTCCCTGCTCGGCCATATGACTTTCTTTAATTCAGCATAACTTTCCTTAATATAACTAATTATTTTTTTCACTTTTTTCTCCTGAAATTATGTATCAGGCCAGGCAGGACTCGAACCTGCAACATCCGGTTTTGGAGACCGGCGCTCTAGCCAATTGGAGCTACTGGCCTATAGTACCGATCACTTGATCTTTGCTTCTTTGTGGAGTGTATGTTTTTTATCGAATTTGCAATACTTTTTTAATTCAAGTTTCCCCTGCATATTGCGTTTATTCTTGGATGTTGTATAATTACGTCTCTTGCACTCGGAACACCGCAGCGCAATAAGCTCGACTGTTTTTGCCTTACCTTTTGCCATTACATACTACTCCTTCTATAACCTGGTGGAAAACTACTATACACAAATTTCCACCATCGTGTCAATAGAGAAAAAATAAAAAAGTAAGCCCTCGACCAGATTCGAACTGGTGACCCCCTCCTTACCATGGAGGTGCTCTACCGGCTGAGCTACAAGGGCCTTTTAAGCACCTAATGTACATTTTTTTAGAGAAATCTGTCAAGACTTTCTTACGAATTTAAACCGATTCCCCTCATATTTCAATAGATGAACGACGTTCCCTACACCACGGTTATCCACGGATTCACCGGAAGTATATAAATTTCACGGACAGTATCACAGAACCATGCATGGGTCCAAAGGATATTTCCAGGCTTTTCAGGAGTATGTTCAATTCGGTGAATCACACCGTCATTCCCGGTTATCACAATGGCAGCAAAACGATAATTATTCAATTAAATATGGAAGTATGCCTTGACATTTTTTTATCGATTGTTTATACATTGATATACGCCGCAGGGTAGAGCAGATGGCAGCTCGTCGGGCTCATAACCCGGAGGTCGCAGGTTCGAGTCCTGCCCCTGCTAAACGAAAAGAGGTCCAAGGAGGTCCTCTTTTTTTTTATGATCATCCGCTGTTTTTTTTCTTTATTTCAATATAATGTCAGGGAAGGGAGGGGGTACGGGAATGTACGTCCCTCCCTTTATAGTGGCAGGGTGGCATTCATGGGCACACAAACGGCCCGCGGCCTTATATAAAAAACAAAATGAAAAAGGGTATCATCGATCAATTCGACATTAACCTCGAAAACTACCTCATAAAGGAACGTTTACTCGAGGAGCGGATCGGCCGTCTTGATTTTGAATATTCCGGGCTTAAGGACCTCGATGATCTTTTCGAACTCATTATTATAAAACTCACGATCGCCCTGCACTGTATTACCGCCCTGAAAACGAACATCCGCCCCTCAGAGACAGAAAATATTCAGGAACTCGCACAGACAAAATCACAAAAAGCCGTTCAGATGCTCGAAAGCCTGCTCGATTCCGGCATCTCCGAGGATCAAAAGCACATTGTGAACAACGCTCCGGGATATGAAAAGGCAAAGGAACTTCTTCACGAATTTCTCCTTGAAGGCGGGGGGTATTTCTTTCAGAGTACTATCAAGGAAAATAAATCGGCCAAAATATTTGCCGCGGCCATTGTCGATGCAATAAAAAAATACGACGGACCGGATGAAACGTATGAACCCGTCCTCGACCCGGAAAAGCTTCCCGGATTTCTCAGAAAAATCATTGAAACCTTCCTCCCCGTCCTTGCCCCCGGCAATCAGAAAGGCCCGCCGTACGGTATCGATGAAGGAGAGGAATACCTCAGACGGTCGAACCGAATGAGAATGCCCCTGTCACAGGCAGTCCATTATCTTGAAAACGAACTTCTTCCTCAATTGAAAAAGGAACTCTGCGAATCGCCGGGGAGTAAACGACTGCAGCAACGTATCTCGGAAACCGAACATCAGATAAACGAACTCAAACGACTCCGGTTTTTGCCCCGATCCTCGCCTGTATTTCCGGAAAAAAACTATTATACTGATGCAATTAGCGGGTATACGGAGAACGGAGAACTCCTTGTTACCTTGCATATTCCGGTCATCTATCCGTCTGGTACCAATCTGTCGAGAATGCAGGAAATGGTGAAAGCCGAAATTACCCGCCGGCTCGCCGGGAAAGGGGTCTGTCCGGAACTCGACCGCCATTATTTTTTTCTGAAAAGCCTCGAAAGCGGAAGGAGGGGAAGCTCGCGGACTCCTTCCATGAAACTCGATACCGCCATGGGGTTCAGTCTGCTGAAGAACCGTTATCCCTTCCTGAAGCTGCTTGAGCGGAAAGATCTTTTTAAAAGGCTGCTCGGGCTTGTCCGCAGGAGGGGTGTTGTCGCGGCCCGCCGTACGGTACTGAAAATAATCACCTCTGACGGCGAACGATTTACCTTACTCGAATAACCCGCCGGATATTTCCTTGTGACGTCGATGTACGGAAATATTATGGCCATAGCCTTTATCGAAATAAAGCAGGCGACCCTATGGACCACCTCCAAAGGAGGTGGTATCCTAACGGTAATGAACCGCGCCGTTATAAGCGGTTTCATACCGATAATGCCGTTTTTGTCCGGAACATTATCGGATTATTTTAAAAAAGGAGGGATTCTACCATGAAAGTCATGGTCGTTTATGATTCGGTATTCGGCAATACGGAGAAAATTGCGCTTGGCATGCGCGGCGCTTCTGTTCCGGATACTGTTTTTGAAGCCCGCAGGGCGACCGGCGTCGTGTATGGTCAACTCGAGGATGTCGATGTACTGATTGTGGGCTCACCTACCCGCGCGTTCCGGCCTACAAAAAATATAATAACCTTTCTCAAAAGCATTCCAAAAAAGAAGCTGGACGGAAAGGGGGTGGCGGCATTCGATACGAGAATAGAGGCAGCCGCAACCTCGTCATCCGCCCTCAGGTTCCTCATGAACCTTTTCGGATATGCCGCCGATCCGATATTGCAAAAACTCGTAAAAAAGGGCGGTACACCCCTCGCCGATCCGGAAGGTTTTATCGTGGAAGGGTCTGAAGGTCCTCTCGGAAAGGGGGAAGAGGAACGGGCGGTCGAATGGGCCGGCGGTATCGCAGAAAAAGCCCGATCACGGTAAGGTTTTCCCGCCGTGTTTCATGCCCCAAAATGCCTATTTTTTCAATTTTTTAAGGCGTTTGTTGTAGAGTCTCATTATTTTGTCCCGGTCGAAACCTAAACGCATCAATACCCCCGGATCGTCCCGAACCGTTTCATACATGATCCTGTGCCTGTCTTTATCGATCAACATGAGAAGGTTTTTTTTGGGTGCCTCATGGGCCAGGTATGAGGTAAAAAGCATTTTCAGCGGTTCCCTCCTATCATAATGTTTGATGAGAAAAACAAGTTTATCAGTTATGAGAATCCTGGCGTTTTTTACTACCTCCCCCCGCTGTCTGGATAGTTTCGGCATGTCTTTGTTTCGCTCAGAGCCTGTATCCCCGGCCGACTTTTTTCTATCGGCAACCCGCCGCTCTTTTTTCCTTCGGTCGGTCCCCGTGTGTCCCGAAGAAATCCTTGTACGCCTTTCCGCTTTCCTCCGGTCAACGTCCCTCCTCAAAAGCCGCTCTTTCTGCGGTTTTTGCCTGCCTGCCGTCACGGTACCTTTTGATTCGGTCTTCCCGACATTGGCCCATCCGGAGAGGATCGCGATAAAATCCTGTAATTCGTTTTCGTGCACGCCCAGAAATTTCGCCTTCAGACTGTCCGAGGGAAACTTTCGGATAAAAACGAACAATTCCCGCGATAGCTTCCGTTTATCATAGCCCACATTATTTTTGTCGTCGATATATGATTTGATTTTTCCGAATCCGATGTAATGCTTATTATCATAGGTAAAAATCTTTCCGGCATTGAAGAGCGTGGACACAATATACTGACGTTCCTTTGATCGCCCTCCCCCGAATCGATCTTTTAAACCCTGATCCTCAGACACCTGTTTGAGAATCACCTGATGCGGATCCGAAAAATACTCCATACCGGTAAGGGCTTTTTCGATCTCCTCGGGAACAAGTTCTCCGTTTTCTTTCATGGGCGGCATTTCTTCATGTTTTCCGGGAGGTGTTTTCTCCTTTTTGGCATCCCCATCCTGCCGTCCTTCCTCTTCCTTCTTGTTGATAATTCTCATCCTGAGCCGTTCGATGATACCTGCCGCTTCTTTTCCAAAACGGTCCGCCACCATCTCCCAATTGACCAGTTTGTCGGTCGAAAGTATATTTTTCAACGCATGCAGATTTTTCGTCAGTGAGGAATATTCGGGATTGCCCTCCGTATGATCGATATACTTTTCCTGCAGATGCGGGAGTATCTCTTCGGGATTTTCTATCGCCCGCAGACATTTGAGAATTGCGCTGATACCGATTCCGCCGCCGGATACCCCTCCCGGCACGGGAGCGGGTGCCGCTTCTCCTTTTTTCACCGCCTCGTTATTGATCTCCTTGACACGGACCTTTTTCATACGCCCGACAATCTCGCGGATCATTTTCCTTGTTTCTTTCAAGAGTCCCTGTTTATCCAGTAATGCTTCGATAGAATCGACGGTGGTATCGACCGGTATATCGGCCCCTTCGTAGAGGACCGGCATAAAAATATTCTGGTTTATCGCATTAAGGATGTCACTCTCATCCGTGATATTCTTTTCCAGAAACACAGGCAGCATTGTATGGTTGATGAGATGGGGAACCGCTTCGGGAAAACATCGGGTAAGTTCCGAAAAAAGCTTCATGATGCGGTTTTCAAGCGTACTCGACTTCTCGGTGACGGTCGTTGCGGTTTTCGCGCGCAACGCCTCCGCGATCTCCTCCGATTTTCTTTTTCCTGTCTCGAGGAGGCGTTCTTTGACGACCATGTCGATCGCCGCTTTATCCTTCCGTGAGATGGTCCGGTCCTCTTCAACCTTTTCCGTTTCTTGATCCTTCGCACGCCGAACATCGTCCTCTCCGCTTCGTTTGATTTCCCGGCCTTCCACGGTACTCCGATCTTTATCGGTACTCCGATCTTTATCGGTACTCCGATCTTTATCGGTACTCCGACCTTTATCGGTACTCCGATCTTTATCGGTACTCCGATCTTTATCGGTACTCCGACCTTTATCGGTACTCCGACCTTTATCGGTACTCCGACCTTTTCCTGATTCCCCGCCGTCTCCTTCCGTCGTCTTGTTTTGTTCTTCCCGTTTATTGTGTTTCGTAAACGCATACCGCCGCCGGGCTTTTTCTTTTTTTTCGGAGTCCGTTTCGGTGGCTATACCATCGTATTCGTCTTCTCCATCCCAGGTTCCCTCTTCATTGTCAAAAATTATTTCATTGTCTGAAACTTCCTCCTCACCGGTATTCTCATCCATTTCCCGGTCCCCTATATTTTCCCCTATATCCCGTTCTTCTTCGCCGCCCCCCCCCTCGATTCCCTCAGTCGGCAGCAACTGCTCTCCCCCGGCACCGGTGTCCCCCGCGATGCGTTCGGTAGCGGAATCATCATCACCGGAAGGCGGGACCTCTTCAGGGGTGGTGCCGCCGCCGGTTGCCTCCTTACCTGACACGTGAATTGCCCCACCCGCGACCCGGTTCATATGCTTTTTCAGAAATACCTTGAAATCCTCGAGGACCGTGCGGATAATCTGAGGCGTAACGTCAAAAAAGGAAAGATACGGCTGTCCGATCTCCCGCCCGTCTTTACGGCTTACAACAACATCCTTTGGAACGATCGAGTTATGCAGCACATTGTCGATGATATTAATTCGTGCCTCGAGCGACGGCTTATCGCTTCCAAGAATATAGACGGCGCAATAGGCGATATGATCGTTCGTAAGCCCCAATTCATCCTGAAGGGTGATCGTGGTTCCTGACACCTTGTATCGTGAGAGCTTGAGGATTCTAAGGTACTCACGCTTTTGGGCATATGACAGTAACACCTTGTCCGCCAGTACTTTGAGACCCGATTCCGGTTTGTCATCGCTTTCGGTATTGAGTATGTAGTAAAGCAGTTTTCTCTGTTTCTGGAAGAGATCCTCGTCCGGCAACGGTTTCAGCTTTTCCTGTTTTTTGATATATTGCCGCCTGATCACCTTTCCGGGGAGTTTCAGCACCGCCCGGGTGAGGGTGATGATATTTTCGTGTACCTCATGATGCCAGGACAAAGCGGACGCTTCACAAGTATCGAAAAAATCACTCTCGAGTCTTTCTTCAAGCCCCTCTTTCAACTCTGATTCGATCCGGTCCATATGATACTGCATAAGCGACGTGTAATCCGAGTATGCCTCGAGATAACGCCGTATCCGCAGCCAGTCGAGTTTCATATGGAGATCGGTGATATTTTCGAGCGATTCGACAATCCATTCACCTGAAATTTCTCCCGGCACGAGCTCTTCACCGCCGTCGATATTACCGATCAATGTCCGTATCGTCGAAACGAGGTGATTATATTCGGGATCGTCGAGACGCTGATTCAGGTATGCGATTTTTTCACGGTTCGATTGTAATGACAGAAGGTGGTCGAAAACGGTCCGCAGCAGCCCGCCTTCACGCACCTTTGCGCGAGTGAGGGATTCGAGCACATTTTCGATATACCGTTCGATATCGGGCTCGTCGCTGAAATATTTGTTTTTCAGCCAGAACCGCAGCGTCTCGATTTTTTCACCGAGTGTGGGAATAAGCGCAATTTCCCGTGCGATCGATTGTATATTATCCTGCGCGCTTTCCGTCTCTTCCACTCGTGCTGATCTTCCCGTTTCGGATTCGCTAAAATCGACGATCCGCCGGATCAGATCGCCGTCGGTACCGGGCTTTCCTTCCGATTGTTTTTGCAACAGAACGATAGCGCTTTGAAGTTTGTTTTCGAGTTTCCTGATGAGATTGGGGTAGTATTGTTTCAAGCTTCCCAGATCATCGAGAAGGTTTTCGGCGACGATTTTTTGCGTCTCGAGTGGCAGTCCCGAAAATATCTCGTCGAAATGCTCTTCAACGGTGAGCCGTTCCAGATTCTGAACCGTTCCGAAAATACCGGCGTATGCGGGATCTTCCGCCATCTCTTCCAGCACGGCGATCTGGGTGAGGACACTCTTGCCCCGAAGCCGCCTTTTCAATTCGTCGAGTTTCAGCGTCCACTCTTTATTCACCTTTCGGAGGTGCATCGTCATCTGCCGCACACGTCTTGTAATCATCGAATCCTCACCGATTAAGCCCGCGAGCCGGCCGGCGAGATCCTCGATATACTCGACGCATGTCGGTTTTCCGTATTGATATTCGACTTTTTTGAGTTTTGTCATTATGATCCCGATGAGGTGCCCGCAATCCTTTTCATTCAGGTATTCGACGATCCCCTCGAAATACGGGTCGAATCTCGGATCGAATCCGAGGGACTCGATAAGGAGGGTTTTTTCGTTCTCGCTATATTTTTCGATCTCGGCCGCGATCTCCTGCGGATTATCGCTTTTCTCGAGTTTTCTGAGGAACTCATCTTCTTCGGGACCGAAATCCGGCAGCTTTTCCGACCATTCCTCATCCGACACGATGTCCGAACCGGCTTCTTCATCGTTTTGGATATCCATGGATGTCTTCTCTTCCTGCAGGACGATCCGGTAGAAGGAACCCAGATGCCTGAATATCGTATCAGCCGTTGCCTCGAGCCGTTTGTCTTTGATTTTCGATTTGATATACGGGCCCAGATCCTCGATCCGCTTACTCCTCTCAGAAAGGTCATCGATTTTCATGAGAGCCCTTACCGTATAGGTGATGATTCTTATTTCACCTTTCAATTCCCATTCGAGCCGCTTGAGGTACCCGAAGTACTGCCGCATCACCTCTCCTTTATCATGACCGTTATCCGACGCCAATCCTTCCGTTTTCTTGAGAATCTCACTGACAATAGCCCGTTTCACGACATTCGAGGTAACTGAATCTCGCTTGAGTTCATCGATAAAATTCATTATCTGCGGAAGACCGGTATTCCCGATAGTAAGGCTGATTCTTTGTTTTCGGCGCTTCAGGTCATCGAGAAACGATCGATAATAATTCGAAAAAGCGGTTTTTTGTTTTTCGGAAAGCGAATCCGCTTCCGTTTGCCCGATGAACCGGACGATGATGCGTTTTGCTTCCACCGCGTGCACGGTATCAAGAAGACGCCTCAGTGATTGACTCAAAGGATCAACGTCCGCCGCGGAAAGGCCCGGCGAGGTCCCTGCATGAGAGGGGCGAAGCAGCGACGATGCCCCTTCGGTATCCTCTTCGACGCGTTTCGACGGATAATTTCCGTATTCAACGGGCCTCTCCTGCTGCTGCCTGAAAAATCCCCCGAAAATCCGGCCGATTCGAGCAAAAAGGCTTGTTTTTTTGTCGGTATCTGTCCTCTGTTTTGCCACGCTCTTCTACCCTATACTATAATAAGGCATTATCACAAAAATCAATGGCAACTTCTTTTTTTCACAGGCGGGATACTATCATAGCTTTTTAAATCGACGTCGATGCCTTCACTATCAATGTAATCTATATCGGACGAAAAATCTACATCATTGCCGTGCATTCGATCAGCCGACCGGCTTATCGCAATATCCTCATGGCATTGAAAACCGCCAGGAGACTCACCCCGATATCGGCAAAGACGGCAAACCACATTTCCGCATACCCCAGACTTCCCAGGATAATAAAGGCGATTTTAACGGTAATCGCAAAAACGATATTCTGGATGATGATCCTCCGTGTTTTTTTTCCGATCCGGACGGCTTCACCGATTTTCGAGAGCCTGTCCGTCATGAGAACGATATCCGCGGTATCGATCGCGGCGTCCGTTCCGCTTTTTCCCATCGCGAATCCGACATCGGCGCGCGCGATCACCGGCGCATCGTTGATGCCGTCACCCACAAAGGCCACCTGTTCTCCTTTGCCGCACCCATCCAGCACCTTCTCCAGTTCCCTGACCTTCTCTTCCGGCAGCAAGTGTGCGTGGTACTCATCGAGTGAAAGACGCGATGAAAGTATCCTCGCCTCATCCTCGCTGTCCCCGGTAAAAAGAACGATACGCTTGATCCCTTCTTTCCTGAGGCCGTCGATTGCTTCCCGGGCGTCATCCTTTATTTCATCCCCGATGATGATATAACCCGCGTACCGGTCATCTTCGGCGACATGAACGACAGTGCCCGCGGTATGGCAGACCGTATGAGAAATCCCCTCACGGTGAAGCAGCCCGTCATTACCGGCCGTAATTCTTTTTCCTGAGACCGTTGCGATAACGCCGTGGCCGGAGACCTCCTCGTGCGACGTGATTTCGTGAGAGGACGGCTTTTTCCCGTAATAATCGAAAAGCGACGCGGCGATGGGATGATTCGAATGGGATTCCGCCGATACGGCAAGCCGGAGGACTTCTTCCTTTGTATATCCCGGTTCCGGGACGATCTCCCTGACCGTGAAAACGCCCTTTGTGAGTGTCCCGGTCTTGTCAAAAATAACGGTTTTTATCCCGGTGAGAATATCGAGGTAATTCGAACCCTTGATGAGGATACCGTTCTTTGACGCCTTACCAATCCCACTGAAATAACCGAGCGGAATACTCAGGACAAGAGCACACGGACATGAAATCACGAGAAGCACCAGGGCCCTGTTTATTGCGTCCTGAAACGAGAAACCCTGAAAAAGAAGCGGCGGCAGCAGGGCAATGAGAAGTGCCGTGGCAACGACAAAAGGTGTGTAGAAACGTGCGAAACGCGAAATAAATTTCTCCGTCCCGGCTTTTTTTCTGTTCGCATTTTCAACAAGATCCAGAATCACGGAAAGCGATGATTCACTGAAAACCCTTTTGACCGTGACGCTGACGGCGGCGGTTTTATTGATCATTCCGGCCAAAATGGTATCGCCTTTTTTCAATATCCGGGGGACGCTTTCACCGGTCAGGGGGGAGGTGTCCACCTGCGATGTCCCGTTGACAATGACGCCGTCCAGCGGAACCCGTTCTCCCGGCTTGACGACGATAGTACTCCCGGCAGCGACCTCCTTCGGATGAATCGTCTTGAGTCCGGTCTCCGTCTTGAGGTGCGCCGTCTCCGGCCTGAGTGCCAAAAGCGAACCGATCGACCTGCGCGAATGTGAAAGTGAAAGATTCTGGAAGAACTCACCGACCTGATAAAAAAGCATCACCCCGACGGCTTCCGGCAATTCGTTTATGAGAAAAGCTCCGATGGTGGCTACACTCATGAGAAAATTTTCATCGAACAGCTTTCCCCGAACCATATTTATTGCCGCATTCCTGAGTACCTTCCACCCGCTGATGATATAGGCGCACCCGAAAACCAGATATTCGGCAAAAGAATACGGGGTTGCATGGAGAATCTGCTGAAAAAAAAGCCCTGTTATAAACAGTACGGCGGCAATCCCGATTGGCACGAGACTTCGAAACGGAATTCTATGTCCGTCATCGATATGCTCCCCGATCACGGTGATATCGGGATGGATATCTGCGAGATCCCGCAGGACCTCCTCAGGAGACGGGGAATCGAGTGTCATCGTTGATGTGGCGAAGTTGATCGAAACCGAACGGACATCCTTTCGTTTGTTCAGACTTTTTTCGATATCCGCGGCACATTCATGACAATCGAGATTTTTGAGTTTATATGTTTTCATCCCGTACCTTCTCTTTCCTGCATATGCGTCAATCCCCGGTCGACGATCTCT
Organism: Spirochaetales bacterium; assembly: GCA_016930085.1. Lineage (NCBI taxonomy): Bacteria > Pseudomonadati > Spirochaetota > Spirochaetia > Spirochaetales > Spirochaetales bacterium. Next base: position 40,163 of record JAFGHO010000107.1, on the reverse strand, counting down.
TCGACATGTAAATCCGAAAGGGAATAAAATATCACCTTCCCCTCCTTCCGGTAGCGGACGATACGGTTCTGCTTGAGGATACGGAGTTGATGCGAAACTGCGGACTGGTTCATGCCGATCTCGAAGCTTATTGCACTCACACAGCGTTCTTTGCCGAAAAGCGCGAAAAGAATTTTCAATCTCGTCGGATCGCCCAAAACACTGAAGAAATCCGCCAGGTTCTGTAATGTCGCTTGAAAAGGAGATGATCCTCCTTCGCGTACTCCCGTCATCGTTCCCTTTTTTTCCGCCATTGTCTGTCTCTCTTTCACATCAATTGAATATATGAACACATATTCATATATAATATACAATTTCATTGTAATCCGGTCAAGAACGGACACGGCGATAATTACCGGTCCGATGCTGGAGGACGTCAACCAATGTTTACTGTTTATTAATTCTTTCTATGTTGAATACTTGATGCATTGAGTGAGGAGCATGTTAAGTCCGGTATATTTAGTGTACGATCTGTATTCGATTTGCCGGGTATAAAATTATCCCGTACAGAATTATTATACATTTCAATCGGGATACCCCTGCTTTTTATAGAGAAATCACGTCGACGAGACAGGTCCCCTGCGTTGTTACCGATTCACTCCGTCGCGAAAGACGAAATCACATCACCCAGCATGGAAAGCGGCAGACTCATTTCAAGCATGACACCTTTCTCTTCCTTCGTGACTTTCATTGACTTCATTATCCCGGCAAGGGCCGGATTATCGGCCCCCGAAGAAGCCTGGCTTTTTGAGAGATTCATAATGGTAAAAATGGTCGCCTTCTGATCTTCATCCGCAACGAGTAAAAGGCATTGAACAAGGAGATCGTCATCACCCACATCGACGGAAAAAGCGACTGAGGCAACACCTGAAAAGAGGGTCATGACAAGTGCCGCATTATCTTCGTCGGAAGCGTTGAGAAAGTCGCCAAAGGTGGTGATCCCTCCGAATCCGGCGGCATTCATCTCGACGGTCTGCGCGATAGAAAGAAGACTTTCCGCTTTCTCTTCCTTCTCCGGATCGAGGAGTACCGCCAGCACCGATTCGCTTCCCATGAAAACCAGCGAGTCACTTAAAAAGGCATAACAATCGAGTCCGTCGCCGGACTGTTTTGTATAGACGGCGATATGCGAAGGTGTGTTTTCATTCTCCGTAAAACCGTCCCGCTTTAACCAGTCGGCGAGAAGTTTCCGGTCATACCGGAGATTGATGATAACCGAGCCTTCATTGTTTTTGGCGCCGGGAATAAAATCGATAAGACCGACGGAAAGAAAATAGACGTCCTCTTCGAGGTCGATATCGCATTCATTCAAAAAAGCGTTCAGTTCTTTTATTTCCTTCATCGCCGTGAAAAACAACCGGGTTATATAGTCGTTTTTCTTCATTTCTCCGACATTGACGACAAAAAAAACATTCGCTTCCGGGTGAAGAAGCTTCACCATATCTTCGGGGCTGCATTCACCGCTTGTAAATGAAGGTCCGCTCGCGCATCCGGCAACAATGACACAGATTATACTTATTAATAGGATGTGATGTTTCATACTCACACTATAAGCCAATATCATCATGTTTTCAAATAGCAGACATCTTTTTTTATAGATATTATGGGGTTTTTGTGATAAAATTAATGGCGGCGGCTGAGTTTTTCCGTAAACCGATGCGTTGTCGATGCGGTTGCCTGCCGTCTTCCTGCCGGCAGGTATCAAACATTGGCGGATTAACTGTTTATCGTGTCAAGCGGAGGTGCAATGACTAAAAACGCTATTATCTTCCTTTTTTTACTTTCGTGTGCCGTTATTTCAGTGACGGCGGAAGAGGCCGTTCTTTCTTATATCGGCGGCAAAGAAATCGTCATCTACACCCCCGACTTTCGCCTGATACCTTTTGAAGAACTCATCAAAGGCGACCCGGTCCCCCCGGGAAGTGTGATCGAGACGGGAATTCGAAGTTCCTGTGAACTCAGTCTCGGGGGTGGGCGTACCGGCATCAAACTCGACGATAAAACCACTTTCAAAATCGAATCCGTACGGACGTCCGGGGAGACGGGAGGTCTCACATTCAAACTCATCGAGGGAACATGCCGTGTCGTTACGGGTCCCGAAACACGCAGCGTCCCATCCCGTTTTATCTGCGGAACATCGATATGCACCGCCTCTCGCGCAGATTTCGGGATGACTGTCAAGCGGGGAAAGGAAGAAAGTGTCTTTGTTCTCAAAGGCGAATGTTTTTTCTCGAACAGCAGGGGGGAAATCATCACCGTCACCGAAGACAGGATGGCCGACAGCTACGGCGGGCAGTTCAGATCCGTTCCCCTTTCGGACCGGTACCGTTTCCTTGCCGGCCGGCTTGTGTTCGAATCCGCAATCAAGGACCCTTTTACCGGCAATACGATTCCACTCTCCCCTGAAGCGGAGACGACCCCGCTTCCGACGGCCCCACCGGGCGTTGAGGCCGTGGGGGAGCCGACGCCCCCTTCCCCGGAAGGAGCGGCCGCCTTTGAAAAGACAAAAACGGGGAGTTCGGATAAAGGATCACCGGATACACCTTCGATTAAGGATAAACCGCCGGAAAAGCGGGAGTTCATAGTCAGTGATGTCGAGAACGGCACCCTCATTGTCGTTATCGAAGAAGAGAAAAGCGGCGCAGGATACGATCTCAATGAAATATATAACCTCTACGAGCAGATCATCAGGACCGGCGATCAGACGCGTTACTCCGGTTTCATCGATTCAGTCTACCTGAAAGCGATTGAAAAAAACCGGCTTGTATTTTCGTTTTTAAAGGAAAGGGCCTCCGCCAACGGCAAAAAAGGATATATTCTTTCACCAACCGGCCAGCTCTACGAACCGAAATCGGTCCCGGTTACCACAGAACCGGAACATAAAGCCGATGAAACCGTACCTGAAGCATCCTCTGAAGAAACGGCAGCAGAAGCGGTACCGGAAGCTCCCGCAGAAGAAACGGTTTCAGAAACGGAACCGGAAATCATCGAAGCGGATGAAATCTCAGAAACGGTCCCCAAAACGGAAAAAACAATTTCATCGCATTCGCGCCCCCTCTTCAATATCGGCATGGGCGCAAGCCTGTCCATGGGGTTCTTCGATACACCAGACTGGGGGAGTTACCCGATCAATATTTCCCTCCTTCTAATGCTGTTAAGCAGCCGGGTCAACTACTATGCCGATGTCCTTCTCAATTTTCTTCCTTTTTTGGGTGTCGGGATTGAAGCCGGCTGCGCATTCATGACCTGGAAAGAAGAGAATCTTGACATTGAAGTGCTTTTTCTCGATGTCCCGGTCAGGGGGTTTCTCCGTTTCGGGGGCGGCGGCACCTTTATCCAGGTATACGGCGGTTACTATTTTTGTGTCATGGGAAGCGCACTCGACGGTCTCGATATGGGGGTAAAGATATCGCTTGGAGGGTTTATTATCGAAGGTTCGTATATCGTCACGGATATCGAAAACTTCTTCAGTCCCTCATCGTATTTTCGCGCGGCAATCGGCTGGTCGTGGAACGACATCCTGGGCAAATGAGTCATGACATCGGTATATATGATTAAAGACATATCAGATGAGATGTGAGCAAGGCACAAAGCGGTCGCCCGTTACTCTTCGACATAAGACGAAAGCTGTTTGTAGAGGGCGTCGCTCAACCCGAAACCCGCGTTCTCGGCCATCTTTTTCGCGTATTCGTCATAAAGCATATCCTCGAAAACATCCTGGGCGAATCCGCCGTCGAGAAGTCCCGTCTTGTTCACGGTCTTTCTCATGACATCGAGCATCTGTTTGATATAGATCGCCTCGAACTCCCGGCACGCCTTGTACAATTTTCCGTTCTTTTTGTTCCCGTTTGATGTCACCGCGTTCTTTCCGGCCGTTACGTTCTTTTCCGCGGCTTCCATCCTTGCCGTATGATAGGTATCCCGGACCCCCAAACTCCCGATATCGAGTACTCCCATATCCTTCCTCCTTCACTTACATGACGATCAGGGTACCGAACAGCGCCCCCGATCGTTCGATTGCCTGCAGTATTCCGATAATAATATCCGTCGAGAGTCCCGCCGTCCGCAAGACGTCGACGAGATCGTTCACCGTCGTCGTATCCTCGATCACGAATTTGTCCCCGCTTTCTTCCTGCTGCCCGTAATACGAACCGACGGTAATATTGATATCACGGTATGAAACGGCGACTTTCCCCACTTTCACGTTTTCACCGATAATGATAACCCCCGAGTTCGGATCGATGACGACCTTTCCCGATATATCCGGGACAAGGGTGAGGGCCTCGATTTCCGCGATAAATGCGACAGGATTTCCGCGCCGCGATTCGGGTATCGTCACCTCGATCATCGCCGCGTCCCGGCTTTCCACCTGTATGTTGTCAAACGCACCGGTAATCGCTTCCGCGACCTTGCTGGCCGTCACAAAATCCGGGTTTCTCAGGATAATCCTGATTTTACCGTTTTCGTTATAGACCGATGTGATTTCCCGTTCGACGATACCGCCTCCGGTAATCGTTCCGACTGTTTCAACGACCTGTCCCGTTTTGGGGACAAGCACCCTCCCCTGGGCGACGGCATAAACACGGTTATTCGCCGCTTTCAGGTTCGTCTGAAGCAGGATTCCCCCCTCGAGTGTTCTGGCGTCACCGATACTCGACACCGTGACGTTCACCCTGTCACCGGGACGGACGAACGGGGGAAGTTCCACGGTGACCATAACCACCGCGCAATTCTTGCTTTTAAGGTCATCAGGGCTTACCTCGATATTGAAATTCGAAAGGAGGTTCGAAAGGGTCTGTCTGAGGAGGGGGGAACCGGATGAATCGCCTCTTCCCGCAAGACCGGTGACAAGCCCGATCCCCGAAAGCTGATTGTCGCGTATGCCGTTCAGGGAGGCGATATCCTTGATACGCACGGTCGGTACCGAAAAGAGAAACGCAGCACAAAACATGAAAAGGAAGGCGGCTAAAGCCGGTTTATATGCCAATCCGCACCTCCTTCTCCCCTGTCACCGCGGCATCGAGCCATATTCCGGAATCGTGCGGCCGCACACGTATCTCATCACCGATACTCCCCGAATTGCAGGCCGTACCGCTCATGGTCAACCGTATCGTTCCCTTTTTGATGATGATCACGACCTCGTCCCCCGCACGAACGTCGATCCGTTTTGAAAGATTCCGCATCCGGATGAACTCGTTTTTATTTATCACCGTACGTGCGATATACTGACCGGGATTCCGTGAAACGGGGAGAAGCGCTTCGGTAAACGGTGATATTTCGGCCTCGGAGGCAGTGAGGGATTCCACGGTGATTTGCCCGCCTGCTTCGATATCACGATGCGCCTTGAATGCGGGTATAAACAGACGAAAACGGATAAAAAGATTGAAACGTGCCGCCTCACCCGAAGCGTCTGCATATGCATACTCGACGATCGCCTCCCCCCACGGATTGCCGTTCACACGGTTTGCCTTGAGAAAACGGAACGAATACCGCTCCCCCGCCTTTCCGTCGGGGAGTACCGGGCTGCCGTTAATTTCGACTTCCGCCCGCACGTCGCGGTCGTACACCTCGGAAAGCAGAAACCGGCAGAATCCTTCCGCAAAACCGGGGCCGAGCATCGAGGCCTGCCTTCGGGGGACAACCGCGGTATGTCTCCCGACGATAACGCCCACCGGTTCACCCGGCGGCCGCAATGCATCACGTATCACCCGGGAGGGGATGATATGAAGCGAATCCGGATCAAGGGAGAGAACGGCCGTATCGAGTCGTTTATCTGCCGGCGCGACAAGATATGATACACGTATTTCATCATCTTTTAAAATCACTACGTCCTTCATATGAATCGAAGACGCGTTACCGCGTTCACCGTAGAGGACAGAACAAAAACAAAGGAACATAACGAGATGAGTCAACGCGATTTTTCCTGTCATATCGGCCTTACCCATACCTCACCCTGTTATCGTTTCAGGTTGTTCGCGGTTGCCAGCATCGAATCCGATGTCTGGATTGCCTTTGAATTGAGTTCATACGCCCGCTGGGCGACGATCATGTTCACCATTTCCGTGACAATCGAGACATTCGACATTTCAAGATATTTATGGATGATTTTCCCCATCCCGTCGAATCCGGGTCTTCCGGTGATCGCTTCGCCGGAGGCGTTACTGACCTTGAAGAGATTTTCTCCGATCGCATGAAGCCCGGTCGGATTGACGAACCGGTATAATTCGAGCTGGCCCACTTCGAGAATATCGTCCGATCCCGCTACCTTGACGGTAATACGGCCGTCCTGTGACACGGTCAGGCTTTCACGGACAAAGCCTTCAGGCAGAATGACTTCCGGCATGAGCCGGTATCCGTTTGAATTGACGATCTGGCCGTTTGAATCGATCTTGAACGAACCATCCCTCGTGTAGCCGTATGTCCCGTCATAAAGCAGCACCCGGAAAAACCCTTCCCCTTCGATCGCCATATCGGAGATATTGTCCGTGAACTGGAGATTCCCCTGGGAGAATATTTTCTGCGTCGCAGCCGGGCGCACACCATGGCCGACCTGGATAGGTGTGGGGATGTTGGTCACCTCGGTGGCGGGCGTTCCCGCGACCCTGAGTGTCTGGTAGAGCAGGTCCTCGAAATCCGGCCTGTTCTTTTTGAATCCCGTCGTATTGACATTGGAGAGGTTGTTTGAAATCGTATCGATATTAAACTGCTGGCCGATCATTCCCGATGCCGCAGTCCATAATGATCTCATCATATATCGTTATCCTCCTATAGCTTTACCGCTTCGTTAATGAGCTTGCCCGACATCTGATCTTCACTTTGTATCAGGCGCTGGTTCGCTTCATAGCTTCTGTGCACTTCGATAATCTCGACCATCTCGACGACCGGATTCACGTTCGAACCTTCAACGAATCCCTGGCGTATCTTCGGCCGCCCGCTTTCGCCGATAATTACGGCCGGCCCCGATTCCTCCGTCGAATTCCAGAAGGAATCCCCCTTTTTTCTCAGATAACGGGACCGTTTGAAATCCACGAGTTTGAGCCTGTCCACCCGCTCGGTATTTTCCCACTCGTTCTCTTCCATACTTACCAGCCGGTTGTCGTCCCCGCTGTATGCCGCGTTCTGGTAGATGACCCCGTCCTGATCGATCATGAAATTATTTTTCTTCAACTTGATCGGTCCGTTTTCACCAAGGACATATTCCCCGTTCTTGGTGACAAGGTAGCTTTCATTGTTCAGGAGAAACGCGCCGTTACGGGTGTATCGTTCGCCCTCTGGTGTGAGAATACAGAAAAACTCTTCCCCCTTCCCTTCGATCGCGAGGTCGAAGGGGTTTTCCGTCTGTTTGAGGGAACCCTGGGTAAAAATGGTGAACACCTCGTTGACCTCGACGCCGGTTCCCAGTTTCCCCACAATCGGCATGGTATCGACCGATCCGAAAGGAAAATTATATACCCCGTCATCGTCCATTCTTCGGAGAAGCAGTTCGGGAAAGGCTTTGTGGATGGTCGTATCCCGCTTGTAGCCGTTCAAATCAACATTCGCGAGGTTGTTTGACAGCGCATCGAGACGGTGCATCTGTGCGACCATACCGCTCGCACCGGTATACATTCCTCGTATCAAGGGACACCTCCGGTTTTAAAAGTTTCATGATCATTACAATTATCGGTCGATTATTTTTTTCCTTAATGAGGGTTTCATGCCGGAAAAGACATATATGTGCGAATTCTTACAAACAGTCGCGTTTACGAATATTAAAAATCGATAAACGCATGCGCCGTGATGTATGCCGGGTTGTATTTTACTTTGATATTGGGATATACTGATAGTAACGACGATGAAAAACAACCTGACCGTCATTCTTGATTTTATCCTCAACCGGGCAACGGAGAAAGAACTATTCGCAATCAAGGAAGCGATAAAACGAAGGGAACGGAACGCTGCCGGTCCGTCCGGGAAAAGCCTGAGTGACATGGCGGCGGGGATGAGCAGAGAGATCGGGAAACAGATGAAGGTGCCCCTCGAGCAGATCAGGCATACGGTGAGGGACATGGTCATCCGCATGATAAAGGAAAACGCCCCGGAAATCACCGATGAACAACTCGATGTTCTTCTCAAGGAATGGGTCGGTGAACCCGAAAGGAAAAATCAACCGACGGGCCGGTTTCCCCCTGAAATGATACTCGAGATGATCCGCCAGTTTATCGCATTCAGTATCAACAAAATGCCGAAAGAAGAAGACGAACGGCTCAGGGCCGCAATGGGTGACTGGCCCGAACGATACTGGCAGAGTTTTCCGGAAGCGGTCCGTTTACTCGTTTCCCGCTATCTGAAGGGAACCCTCGAGGAAACGGTCTTCTGGAAAAATGTCTTTTCCGAACTGGGCATCTCCGGGTGACGTTATTTCCGATCACTCAGGCCTATCATCGTTACAAGCGTCTTCACAACCCGTGTGTTTTCTGGTATTATCCATAATCGTTGAGAGAGGATTGTAATGATTCTTAAAAAAGAGAGGTGAACCGCTATGTATGAATGGTTTAAAAATCTCAATCATGTGCTTCAGGCCCTTATCGCAACCGGTTTTACCTGGTTTGTGACCGCACTCGGGGCCGGGCTCGTCTTTATTTTTAAGAAAATGAACCGTAAAGTCCTCGACGGAATGCTCGGCTTTGCCGGGGGCGTGATGATCGCGGCAAGCTTCTGGTCGCTTCTTGCGCCGGCGATAGAAATGGCGGAAGGCTCGGGCGTTCCCGCATGGCTTCCCGCGGTGATAGGGTTTCTCTCAGGCGGCGCGTTTCTTCGTCTCATCGACAGATTTCTCCCCCACCTTCATCTCGGTGAACCGATCGAACATGCAGAGGGGGTAAAAACATCGTGGCGGCGGAGCATCCTTTTAGTCCTCGCCATCACCCTTCACAATATTCCCGAAGGACTTGCCGTGGGTGTCGCCTTCGGGGCGATCGCCACGGGAGTCGACTCCGCGACACTCGGGGGGGCTATCGCTCTCGCGCTGGGTATCGGTATACAGAATTTTCCCGAAGGTACAGCGGTCTCCGTCCCCCTTCACCGGGAAGGGCTTTCGCGCCTCAAGAGTTTCTGGTACGGTCAGCTGTCCGGAATCGTGGAGCCGGTCGCCGGTGTATGCGGCGCGGCCCTCGTTATCCTGATGAAACCGATTCTTCCTTACGCGTTGGCTTTCGCCGCCGGCGCCATGATATTTGTCGTGGTCGAAGAGGTTATTCCCGAATCGCAGGGATCGGGGAATACCCATATCGCGACCCTCGGTGCGATGGCAGGTTTCGCGATCATGATGGCCCTCGATGTGGCGCTTGGATAAATCAGTATATTCACAATAATAAACAGTGTATGAAATATCATACACTTTCTGAGCCGGATATCCGCCCCGATTGAAAGCCTTTTTTAATTATCTATATTATAAATAATTAAAAATTTAATCCACCATTCCTCATGTGGCACAATAATTGCATTATTATTCGCATAGAGGGGGATATTTATGGTAAGAAACAAGACGACGAGATCCCAGACAGATCCGCTGCAATCCTACTTTGATCAGATAAAAGATACACCGCTCCTGACGTTCGAAGAGGAGCTTGAATTATCAAAAAAAATCCAGGCAGGAAATCTTGAAGCCCGTCAGAAACTCATCGAAGCCAATTTAAAGCTGGTGGTAAAAATTGCCAGAAGCTTTAAAACGAACGATGTTTCCTTTCTCGATCTTATCCAGGAGGGAAACCTCGGACTCATGAAAGCGGCGGACCGGTTCGATTTCAGGAAGAATGTGCGGTTCAGCACCTACGCATCATGGTGGATCAAGCAATCGATCGTTCGTTCGCTTTCAAACAAGCGCCGCGCGATTCGTCTTCCTCACAGAAAGGAAGAAAAGCTGCGGAAAATCAACAAGACAATCAATGCTCTGTCCCAGAAACTCATGAGAACCCCGGATATGCATGAAGTGGCGGTAGAACTCGGTATCGATGAAAAAGAGATCATCAATATCCTGACAATCTCCAATCATATTGTCTCCCTTGACAGCGAGACGAACGATATGTCGGGAACACTCCAGGAGGTGCTGGAAGATTATTCGTATGATCCGGACAGGGAATTAATGCAGAAAAACCTTCATGAGGAAACACTGAAACATCTCGACAGGCTGCGTAAAAAGGAAAAAGAGATCATCCTCTACCGTTATTCCTTTTACGGCGGAAAAAAATGTACGCTGAAAACGATCGGCGCACGGATGGGTATCTCTCCCGAAACTGTACGCCAGATTGAAATGAGGGCGCTTTCGAAACTCAAGGAGAATGCGGAAGAACTGCGGGAGTATTGCATCAACTGATACAATGACGGGGCGGGCCTGCAAACGGATCACTTCCTTGCAGGTCCTCCCCATTACATACACAATCCCGGCTTTATACCGCCAATGTCATACATGTTATTGTATCGTCAACCCGTATACGTATTCCTTTCCATCTCCATAAATATATCGCCGGATGTTATAACATCGCTTGTCCCTGCCGAAAACATAAAATATGGGATATCCCCGATAATCCGGATGTCAAGCCGTCCGGAATTGCCAGAGCATCAGGACACCGGGGGTTGTTGTCCCCTGCTTTTTGCACAATGATTGAGGGTGGGATGAGACGATATGAAAAAAAATAACAGCGGCGTAAACAATACGGTTAAAAAAAGAAGGCAGACAAAAAAATCGATGATGAAAGAACGTTCGATCAGGGCAGTCGTCATGCTTTTCATTATTTTTTTTCTTCTTACGATCATCCTCTGCTTTATTCCGGAAAAACCTGGAAACGATATTGCAGAAACGGAAGGAAACGGCGAAGCCCCCGTACCTGAAAGGACGGGGGGACCGGCAAGAAGAGAAGAACCCGAGGTTTTTCTCTCGATCGTCATCGACGATGCCGGCTACAGTCTTTCCGAACTCACGAACTTTCTTGATTTTCCCGCCCCGCTTTCCATCGCGGTTCTTCCGCAGCTTCCCGAAAGCAGGGAATCCGCGCGGCGCATCCTTGATGCCGGGAAAGAGGTGCTGCTGCACCAGCCGATGGAACCCCTCGGCCATGAAGACCCCGGCCCCGGGGCGATTTACACCACCTCTACCGCCAATGAAATCGAATCGATACTCGAGAAAAACCTCTCATCCGTTCCCGGCGCCGCGGGAGCGAACAACCATATGGGCTCAAAGGCAACGGCGGACGAACATCTCATGGATGTCGTTCTCGCCTTTTTCAAAAAAAAGGGAATGTATTTTCTCGATTCGAAAACAACGCCATATTCAGTCGCCGAACAAAGCGCGTCATTATATGATGTCCCCTTCTTCGAACGGCATATCTTCCTTGACTACGAGACGGATGATGATATAATCAGAACCCAGATGAAAAAAGGACTGGAGCTGGCCGTCAGGACCGGGTACGCGGTACTGATCGGTCATATCCGTAATACCGTTATTATCGATATTCTCGGAGAGTATATGCCGGTTTTCAGGGAAAAGAACGTGCGTCTGGTAACACTTTCCGAATTAAAACAGACCGTTCATTACGGCCGGAATAATGGAATACATTGAATGAAAATACTGGGCATCGAAACATCGTGCGACGAATGCGCGGCCGCGGTCGTTCGGGACGGAAAAACCATCCTTTCGGACTGTGTCGCATCACAGATCGATATCCACAGGCCGTATTACGGTGTGGTACCGGAAATCGCCTCACGCAAACACACGGAATGGATCACCCCCGTCGTCACCGAAGCGCTGGAACGGGCGCACCTCTCAGTACACGATATTGACGGTATTGCGGTCACCTACCGTCCCGGCCTTATCGGTTCGCTTCTGGTCGGTCTTTCCTATGCCAAGGGGCTGGCCGCCGCATGCGGCATCCCGTTTGTCGGGGTGGACCATATTTACGCCCACCTCTATGCTCCGCACCTGGAAAAAGATATCCCCTACCCCTATATCGGGCTTCTGGTTTCCGGGGGCCACACGATCATCGCGCTCGTCGAAGGCTATGACAGCTTTTCGGTACTCGGTACCACGATCGACGACGCCTGCGGCGAGGCATTTGACAAGGTCGCAAAATATTACGATCTCGGATATCCCGGCGGCGTTGTCATCGACAAACTCGCGCAAAAAGGAAATCCCGACGCGTTTTCCTTTCCGAAACCGTCCCTGCACAAAGGCGATCACAGCTATGACGTTTCGTATTCCGGCCTCAAAACGGCGGTCGTCAACCAGCTCGATCAATTCTTGAACGCCGGATATGAAAAAACTCCGGAAAATATCGCCGCCTCCTTCCAGAAAACGGCAATCGATATAATCGTCTCACGCGTCAAACGGGTTGTCGCGGATACCGGCCTCGCGACGGTCGTCGCCGGCGGCGGTGTTTCGGCAAACAGCTATCTCAGAAAACGGCTTGGTGCAGAAGAGGGAATCGAATCGGTATTCCCCTCCCCCCGGCTCTGTACCGACAATGCCGCCATGGTGGCGGGCCTCGGTTACCGCTATCTTGAAGCAGGCAGGAGGGACTCGTTCGATCTGAACGCCGAAGCGCGGGTTCCCCTGTTCAGAAAAACCTACCCGTAACAGTCCTCCTGCGGCATACACTACATCCCGATCAGTTTGTCCGCGGCTTCCTGTGCCGTTTTTTTGACACGTTCGCTGTAATCGAGGAACACGGCATACTGGACCGGATCGATACCGATCGGATCCTTCAGTTTCGCGAGGTTGTTGATGGCCGCAATGACGAGTTGCTCGTCGTAAACCTGTTTCTTTTCCGTAATCGCGTTCATATAGGCGAGATAATCGGCAAGCGTTTTCGCCGCCTTGCGGTTTCCCATACTGCCGAGGCAGTCTATCGCCTGGATGAGATGCGGCCTGGTATCCCTTCCGACAAGGTGGTCCTGCCTGGTTCGTTCGAAATGACGGATCACCAGGTCCGTTGCCTCACTCATTTTATACGCGGTGATTTCCCTTACCGCACGGTAGCGTATCTCCCGGAGGATTTTCTGCTCCTCCGTCACGACGCTGTCGGTGGTCAGGGCCATTTTAAACGAACGAATAATTATATCCCTCTTCTCCGAATCGGAAAGCTCCTCGAGGTCGATACCGAACTCGAACGCCTTCCGGCGGTCCGGGATCGGGCCCGTTTCGATGACGGCGAGGAGGTTGTCCTTGAAACTACCTTCGATCTTGAACAGGGCCAACCGCGCCGTTTCCGTGATATGGACCGAATACTTGAGTGTATAGGAGGTAAAGATACGGGAAAAAGAGCTTTTGTCTCCGAGTTCGCCGAGTGTTCTGATACAGGTATCGACTATATGCAGATCCGGCTTTTTCTGTGACAGGAAAAGCTTGTTCTGGTGATCGAGGAACTCGTTTAACTGGACGATAACGTTTCGGTCGCCTTTCGCGATCACGGCCAGGGTATCCAGCGCATAGGTTCTCGTCACCCCCGTATCGTCGACCTGTACGAGTTTCAGAACCGAATACCTCGCCTCCCGGTAGGGTATCTCCTCGATTTTTTTTAGGGAATCGATAATCATCGAGCCGACCGCCGGCGCGCTGTTCAATAATCCGATATTGCCGATGATAAACTCGACCGCCTCATGATAGAGGGGCCCCATATTGACATCCTTCAACCTGAAGGAATTCTCGATAATGCTGATCTTTGTATCGATATCACCCTGGTTGAAATAACGTATATAGTTGCCGACAATCGCATCTTTCGTATCCTGGGCGTATATCCCGATAACACCGAAAAGCAAACAGCCTGCAATCAAGACCCTTTTCATCATCACGGTCTCCTTCCCTTGAAAATATCGGGGCTGCCTGACGGAGAGACGGCACCCGTATATGGTAGACGACCTGGACGGTTTCCCGTTCACTCTCCCGAATCGAATATCTTCTTTCCGACCGCATAATCCGAAAGACGGACCGAATTTCTGAAGACCTCCACATCCTTTATTTCCCGGTCGAGTTCCGTTATCGAATAGGTGTACGTCCCGTCCGCGCGGGCTTCGACATCCGCCTGTTTCGAAGCGGCGAATCGTTTGACCTCGTCCTCGATAAAGCGCGGCATGTTTTTCGGGCGTTCTTCCTCATCCGCTCCCCGCATCGTCGCCGTATCGACCGCCAGCGGATTTGCACGGATCGTCCGGTAGATCCGCTTTCTCAGGTTTTCCCGCTTTATCGCCTCGTTTTCTCCCTTTCGCCGCGCGTTTCTTATAATGGGAATGAGGTAGAAAAAGAATGAAAACGAAAGGGGGACGATCCCGAGTGCGATAAAGACGAGCGCCGGCGGATTGTCGGCGAGTCCCTGCAAAAAATCATTGAGAAAGCGGTACACGAGCGCGAAATCGACAATCAGCTTGTTTCCGACCATAAAAGGGAGGTTCGGCTCGAAAAGCGCGTAATAGCTGAAATAGGCGCCGAAAAAGATGTTGAATCCGTTGAAAAACCCGATCCAGCGGTTCTTCGACTGCTTGTTGTAATTGAAGGGAACGGGGCGCTTCCGTGGCGGGGTACCGAGTGAGACCTCCCGCATCGCCTCGACCGTTTCCGCCGTCCTGAGCAGTTCGGGGAAAAAATAGACGATCGCACCGTTATCCGTCACCCGCGGTTCCCCTTCGTACTCGAGAAGGTAACGGTTGATGAGTTCGTTTGCCTCGTAGGAATCTTTTCCCGTCATCGACATGAACTCTTCCAGGGTGACCGCCCCCTTGTGACTCTGGATAAAGGAAATGATATATTTCTTTTCGTTTGTCTCGAAATCCTTATTCACATCCGGTTCGCCGAACACAAAAGCGAAAACCGCCTTGTGCAGCGGCCTTCCGCGTTTCCTCGCCGACGGTCCCTTTATGATCTGGCCGTAGAACCATATCCGGGCAAAGAGCTCGAACAGCTTGATAACGAGGTAAAAGGCGCCCCCTTTCGAACTGCGGCTGCTGCTTCTCCCCCTTCCTCCCGCTGAAACCGCGATTGATGCCACCACCGCCGCGAGGAAAATCGCGAGAAAAAGCAAAAAGTACCCGACGAGCATGACCATGATCCATATCTTGAAAAGAAAGGCAAGTACCCTGCCCAGGCTTTTCAGAAACCCCGCAAAAGCCCGTTTTAATCCGGGAATGAAGCCTTCAACCTGGTTCGTCATGCCATGGGGGAAATAATAGATGAGTTCCCCCGATTCTGTCGCCCGAAGATGCCCGCGGTATTCGTCGAGCACCACCTTGACCGCCTGTTCCACCTGGAACTTCGGCAGGCCGGAGGAGGCTACGAGATCGGCAATCGTCGATTCGTTGTTTCTCCGTTTCAGAACACGCACCAGTTGATTTTTTACCTTCGGCATGTTGAAATCGTATATCTTTTTTGTTTTTGTTTTTACCATATGATTCTCGAAATCCTCCTCACCTCAAGTGTCTACCGTATACTCTAATCAAACCGGGATTATAAATCAAGACATCGGGAGAGGTATTTCAGCGATATCGCGGGTTATCGGCGGCACAATGCCATCAGAGATTTTTTCTTTTTTTTGATCCGGTTGTCTTTCCGGTTTTTTTGGTTTTGACGGCAGGCATCTTTTTCTTTGTGCCCGCTTTTTTCGTTGATTGCCGTGATTTTTGACGGGATGCTGTCGATCCGTTCCTCTTTTTTCGCGGCTTTTGTGCCGTTTTTGACGGTTTTGCCTTATTTTTTTGCCGCGAGGCTTCAACCGATCTTTTTTTCGTCATTTTTGCGTCCGCCGCCTTTTTTTTCTCTTTCACGATCGTAATACGGGCGACCGGTTTTGCGTGAAGCCGGGTTCCGCGCGAGGCGTTGCTTGCCGTTTTCAGTCCGGAACAATCGTATTCGGCTTCAAGGAGTTTCGAACGTTTGGTCTTTACAAAATGAAGCAGAAGTACATCATGAGTATTTTTCTCCCTGAAATAGAGGATACCGTAGCGTGACGGCGGGAAAAGAGTGTAGAGCTTATCGGTAATGAACTTACTGATATGGATTTGCTTGCCCCATGCGACCTTGTTATCGTCGCGATAGACGAGGGTAAAAACCGCCCCCTTCTCCTGATCGAATATACCGCAATACAGCATCCTGCCGGTAAGGAGGACCTTGTCCGCCGGCGCCATGATCCGGTACGTGCCGTCGTCCGTTACCACCAACACCCTGTCGTATTCACTGACCGTGATACTCGATACCCCGCCCCTGATGGAGGTGCCGAAAAATCCGGTTTCAGGATCGTAACTCATTCTGATATCGGCCTTTGCGACCGTTTTCTTGTCGACCGTTGAAAACCTCGTGATTTCCGTGCGCCGCGGATAGTGATCCGCATACCTCACGATCAGGCCTTCGAGAAACGAGATGGTCGTCTTTGTGAGGGATTTCAGTTTTTCCCCGCACTCTTCGATCCGCGCCACGATATCATCGGTCTCTTTTTTGTGTTTTTTGATATCATAGACCGATATCCGGCGTATTTTCAGTTCGAGCAGACGTTTGACGTCATCGTCCGTCATCGGTCTGATAAAAAGGGATGAAAAGCCCATCATCCCCTCATATACTTCGGCGACGAGCTGTTCTTCGCTTCCGGCTTTTTCGAGGCGTTTATATACCTTGTTGACGATAAAAAGATGTTCGAGGGTAAGCCAGTGCCGCCGTTCCGTCAGGCCGGCCAGTTCCAGTTCGAGTTCCGCCTTTATCTGGTTCCTGAGCTGAGCGGTGATCTCGTTCAGATACTGGGTCACCGTGATCTCGACCGGGTGGTTGTTTCTGATCACCACGATATTCGAATTCACACTCATCTCGCATTCGGTATAGGCAAAAAGCTGCGGCAGCACGTCCTCGACCGTGGCGCCCCGCGAACAGTGGAGTTCGATTTCCACCCGTTCCGTCGTAAAATCGCTTATCGTCCCGACGCTGACCTTCCCCTTCTGGACGGCCGCTTCGATCGAATTGATAAGGTTCGTGGTCGTCGTCGAATACGGGATCTCCCGTATGATGAGTTTTTTTTCACCCTTTGTATCGATCCTCGCCCTGACACGGACCCTTCCGGCGCCGTCATCGTATTCCGAGACATCGACAAGTCCGCCCTGAAAAAAATCGGGGTATATTTCGATCTGCTTCTTTTTGAGGATGTCAACCTGTGCGCGCAGAAGTTCGATAAAGTTATGGGGCAGTATTTTCGTGGTCATTCCAACGGCGATCCCCTCCGCCCCGAGCATCAGCAGAACGGGAAGTTTCGCGGGTAAAAATACGGGTTCCTTTTTACGGCCGTCATAGCTCGGCTTGTATTCGGTCAACTGCCTGTTGAAAAGGTTTTCACGGGCGAGCGGCGTGAGCCTGCACTCGATGTAGCGGGGTGCCGCGGCATTATGACCCGTAATGACATTGCCGAAGTTTCCCTGCTTTTCGATAAAGTATTCCTTGTTCGCGAGGACGACCAGAGCGTCCCTGATCGACGCGTCGCCGTGGGGATGGAGCTTCATGGTTTCACCGATGACATTCGCCACCTTGTGGAACTTGCCGTCATGGATGGTCATGAGGGTGTCCAGAATCCGCCGCTGGACGGGCTTGCACCCGTCGCGTATATCCGGTATTGCCCGGTCGACGATCACGTAGCTTGCGTATTCGACGAAATTTCTTTCCATCAATGGTTTTAACTGACTCATATCGCGGCCCCTATATGACATCCATGTTGAGGTTTTTTATAATGAACCGTTTTCGTTCCGGTGTATTTTTCCCCATGAAAAACTCGAGTATTTTATGAACTTTTCCGAGCGATCCGACCTGCACCGGAATCAATCGCATATTCTCCCCGACAAACTGCTTGAACTCGTTCGGGCTGATTTCCCCGAGTCCCTTGAATCGCGTCACCTCCGGATTACTCAGCGCTTTCACCGCCTCATCGCGCTCCTGTTCGCTGTAGCAGTAGACGGTTTCCTTTTTGTTTCTCACCCTGAACAGGGGTGTTTCGAGGATATAGACATGGTTCTTGATAACAAGGTCCTCGAAATAACGGAGAAAATAGGTAAGGAGAAGATTACGGATGTGCATACCGTCCACATCCGCGTCCGTGGCGATGATGACCTTCGCGTACCGTAGTCCCTCGAGCCCGTCTTCCACCCCGAGGGCGCACATGATGTTGTACAACTCCTCGTTTTTATACACCGTATCCTTTTTATGCCCGTACACATTCAACGGTTTCCCCTTGAGTGAAAAAATGGCCTGGGTATGAACATTCCGCGCCTGAATCATCGCGCCGCCCGCCGAATCCCCTTCGGTGATGAAAATACTGCTTTCTTCGTGACGCTTGTCACGTATGTCGGTGTAATGGATCTTGCAGTCGATAAGTTTCGGAATCCTGATGGCGACCTTTTTTGCCCGTTCCCGCGCCTGTTTTTTTATGGTGGAAAGCTCCTTCCTGAGCCGCTCGTTCGTCTTGATCTTCTCGATCAGTTTCTTCGATTCCGTCTGGTTCTTGTGAAGCCAGATAAGCGTTTGTTCCCTTACCGAATTGACGATCCATGACTTTATTTCCGTCGAGCCGAGTTTGTTCTTTGTCTGGCTTTCGAAGACCGGATCCTTGAGTTTGATCGCGATCGCCCCCATGATCCCCTCCCGCACGTCCTCGCCGGTAAAGGTCGTCCCCGCGTACTCGTTTATCCCTTTGAGTAATCCCATTCTGAACGCGGTCTGGTGGGTTCCTCCGTCGATCGTGTACTGGCCATTGACGAAACTGAAATAATTTTCACCATACCCGATCGTATGGGTAAAGGCGAACTCGCATTTCTGTTCCTTGTAATAGATGATCTTGTAGAGAATCGGTTCGTTTCCGATTTCCGCTTCGAGAAGGTCTTTGAGTCCTTCCCTGCTCGTGAATTTTCTTCCATTATAATTGATGAGAAGCCCGGAGTTCAGATAGGAATAAAATGAAAGCCGCCACTCGATATATTCCTCGTTCCAGGAATAGTTTTTGAAGATCGAGCGGTCGGGAATAAATCTGATATAGGTACCGTTTTTTTCCGCGGGTTTTTTTCCCTCTTTTTTCTCAACGAGTTTCCCTTCACTGAAAAGCCCCCGCACATACCGGCCGTCCCGGTAACTGGCCACTTCGAACTCGCTGCTCAACGCATTGACCGCTTTGGTACCGACGCCGTTCAGACCCACCGAGAACTGAAAGACGTCATCGGAATATTTCCCTCCGGTATTGATCCTGCTGACGCAATCGATCACCTTGCCCAGCGGAATACCGCGGCCGTAATCCCTCACGGTCACTTCATCACCCTTGCGGCGTATCTCGATCCTCTCGCCTTCTCCCATGATAAACTCATCCACACTGTTGTCGATCACTTCCTTGAGGAGAATATAGATGCCGTCCTGGGGGTGACTCCCGTCACCGAGTCTCCCCACATACATACCGGTTCGAAGACGGATATGTTCGAGAGCGTCGAGGGTTTTTATGGCTTTTTCATCATAGATGACATGTGATTTCCCCATAATATTTCCCCAGTTACTGACTTAAATTTCCATAATTATCCCAGATTCGCGTAATAAGGTCAAGGGCGCAAGCGGCAGGCCCGTACCGTTACCCTTCTGCTACTCGTTACCGATCGGCAGACACACCGCCGATTCGACGGATTCCCGTGAAAGGGGACGGCGGCATTGCAGAAAATAAAAGCGGTTCTTTTCCCTGTAATAATTGTAGCCGAGAAAACAGAGACGTCCCGGTTCGGCCTCCGTCGTGTCCTGGATGGGGGAATAGAGACCCGTGGGAAGCCGATACGACATATGTCTGGGAACCGTGTCATAGTTTTCTATTTCGAAGAGGCCGATCGAGTAATCCTTATCGAGGACCTGGACATAGAGACGTCCGTCGGCATAATATCCGCTTCCGTAAAGGACCACATCGCCCGTCCCGGAAGCGAGCGACTTTTTTACCGGCTCAGGCGTTTCGGAACCGGCCTCGATCGCGCATGAGGTGAGGCTGAAGAAACGGTAGGAAACCTCCCCGCCCGCCTCCCAGTCCCTGCTTGACGGAAAAAAAACGAGGTCCTTCTCCGTCACCACGAGTTTGAGAAAATCATCTTCTCTTTTTTCCCTGAAGAGTTCCCTGTGGCTGCCCGCCTCAGTATCGATTATGATAATGAGATTGTCTCGGCCTTCAGCTTCGTATCCGGCGATCATAAAACGTGACGGGACGCTTCCTGCATCGCTTACCAGTATATCGAGAAAAGCCGAGTAGCGTTTTTCCAGCCGCTTCCCGCACCCGTCATACCGGAAGAAATCAAACAGGTACCCCTTTCCCGGCGTATAGTCCCCGGAAACAGTCACCACACCGTCTTTCAGTGGATACATGTTCATGAAATTGCCCTCGATGACGGTCTCGAGGCTGCCGCTTGCGGGGTGCCAGACAAAGAGGTGTTTTTCAAAAGGCTTTTCGTAAAGGTTTCCGCTCAACCAGTAACACGTGCGGGCGGTCCGGCCGCCGCCCGCCGGGTGAAAATACCGTGAAAAAAGATACGGTGTTTCCTTTAAAACCGAAAGCGTTCCCTCCACGGTGTCATACGCGTAGAGCCGGTTGTAAAACGGAAAGAAAATTTTTCCCGTCTCCTGCGCAAGCGACCCCGCACAGCCCGAGCAGATACAGAGAACACATGCGATAGAGCAGATCCTGTTCATCGAACCTCGATAATGTATTTCAATACGGCATCACCGCATTGAAATGCGCCATTACCGGACGACTTCATAACAGCGTGAAAACCTGGGCGAAAAGTATACTTCTTCGGCCAGGACGAGGGTTCTCCGCGCGGTATCGATATGAGCCTGCAATGCCTTTTTCGCCCTGCTTCTGCTCCAGAAATAGACGATATTGTAATACGTCTTCATGATCGAATAGAGGCCGGAAGTCGTCCAGTCGATCAGGGATGTATTGGAATCGATATCGATACCGAGTTCGTTATAAACCCGCCATGGCACCTTTGTGCAATACCAGTAATAATTGTCGCTTTTTGTCACCATATTGAAAACATCGATCGTATTTTCAAAAAATCCATACGCCATATTCGTATTCGCCGGATCGCAATAAAAGTCCATTCTTTTTTGCGCCGTATCGAGTGACGACCGGTCGGGCGCGGCCACGGGTTTCATGACACACACATTCTGCTTGGTCATCCACTGTATGGCCGTTTCAAAACCCGCACCTTTCTCGATCGCCGTCTGAAAACAGGGGGCCTCGAGGTTCGTGGGATCGAATTTGTCCAGATCGAATACGGCACCGTGATTGTAATTTCCCTCAGTCGCATTCGGCGACACCCAGTCGATGAGATAACCGGCAAGGCTGTTTGCCCCGCCCGCGAGATAGACATCGCCGTCCGAGCCGAGTGGAAGATCCGCGAGCGGCGGAAAATCGGTCAGGGGTGCGGTCAGTCTGCTCTGTTTTTTCCCCTTTTCGAGAAACTCGAGAAACTCCGCTTTGGTCGCCCCGCCGTATCTGGCGTCAAAATCATCGAGAACACCGATCAACTCATCGACCGCAGCGGGGTCGCCGGAAAGCTGTGCTTTCTGGTAGCACGCCATGACTGCCGAAAGCTCTTTATTCAACGCGGATGCGGCCTCTTCCTCCGTAACAGGCCCGGCCGGCTCTGCGATATCCGAACAACCGGCCAGAATAAAAAGGGCCGCCGCTGCCGCAATAATCAGGTAACCATATACTTTTATCATACACTCCTCCTTGTCGGGAATAGTATTGGAATCTATCCCCTATATTCGAAGAAGTCATCACTTTTGTCAATTGAATTATAATAAAAAGTATATTAGTTCCTGTTGAATAACGATTTTTTTCTATAATGCTTAAGATTTTCATTCAGATTTGTATAAAGAAAATTTCTCACAGTCAGAGTTCTCAGAGAACACAGAGAAAATATTTTTTATTTTCTTCCCCGTGTCCTCCGTGAGAAATTCCAATTTCATGCCGGAAGACTCGTAAGGCAAAACGTTTTTTCAGGATGCCGGCCCGCCGTCAACTAAATATCATCGTCCCCGAAAAAATCGTCTTCCTCCGCACCATCATCTTCATCTCCCGCATCACCGCCGAATTCGACCGGAAAACTGCCGTTATTCCGTTTTGCATAGAGTTTTGCGATATACCTGATCCGGCCCGCCTTTGCGGCAAGTTCTTTCGATATCGTGTTGAAATCTTTGAAAAACTGTTCCGTGGTGAGTCCCGGTTTGATGGTACCGTGCCCGTACCCCTGTTCGTGATAGCTTTCGAGTTCCAGAAGACGGAAATACACCCGTTCGAAGATAAAGAGGATCCTTCGCAGCCTGAAAAGCGGACCGATCAACTTTTTCTTGTCCCGGAGGTTATCCATGGTCGAACCCGTTTTACCCTCTTTTTCTTCCTTTATCCACCGTTCGATAATCTCCTGATTCTTCATCAGATCCTTGTATTGCCGTTCGAATTTAATCAGCTGGACCGCATATAATCCGGCATAAACCCGGATCGCCTTGAGGGCGTTGGGTTTGAAGGCCTCTATCCGTTCCGCGATCCATTGGCGCCTGAATTCTTTAAGGTTACTCACCTTGACGGCTATTTTTTTGAACAACTCCCCGGGGCGCTGTTCCACCACCTCGCCGGGTACGGCGCGCAATGACGTTCCTTTTTCGTCGACGCATTCCACTTCGCCCTCGTCGCAGGCAACAAGAATATCCCCCGCCGGAGAAGATGTGACATTGAATGACGTGCCGCGCACACCCATGACCGCGGATTCCGTCTGCACGAAGAGATCCTGGTCCTGGCCGAGTTTGTTTACCTTGAGAGCGAGTCCCCCGGTCAGCATATCGAAGGCCGACATCTTCTTTCCCGCATGTTTGTTGATTTCGATGGTGACGGTCGTATTCGGTTCGACATCGATGACCGTCCCCGG
Organism: Spirochaetales bacterium; assembly: GCA_016930085.1. Lineage (NCBI taxonomy): Bacteria > Pseudomonadati > Spirochaetota > Spirochaetia > Spirochaetales > Spirochaetales bacterium. The sequence goes on along the minus strand of JAFGHO010000107.1, from coordinate 17,186 downwards.
ACTGAGCGGGGAGGTCAGAACGATCGAGAGTTCGCTGTTACCATATGTCCGTATGAGGTCATAATTTTCAATAGCGGAGCCCTCCCGGCAGTCACCGGCGCCGAGGATCCTTCCGTTCCGTGTTATTTCGATATCCCCGTCGCAATATTCGATATTCCCGACAACCTCACCGAAAGCGGTCACGACACCCGCAAATAACGAAACGATACATACCGCGGCAATAAAAAATCTATTCATCTCGAGTTCCTCCATCATTCCTCATAATTGTCATGGTAATGCTACCTTTTTAAATATAGCACAAAGACGATCGATTTTCCTCGGATTTTGACCAAATATTTTCCGCCACATAACTCCGCTTTCCATACACATGTAGAGGGGAACACCAGGAAGAACCGAATCGAGGAAACGAACGAGTGAGGCATACATTGCACCCCGTTTGCGCTGGATATACCTGAACTTTTTGTCGTTGCAGGGGACGAACTCGTCATAGAGAAACCACCGTTCATCCATCGCATCACGAAGCCCGCGGGTATATCTGAATGTCCCGATGCTGATCCAGACGATCTTTTGCGGCGGAAATCCGTCGAGCATCCGGATCACCCCCCTGTAATCGTCTTCCCAGCCTTGATAATAGAAGACCGGATCAAAATGAAAGGCGAGATTGAACCCGTATTCCGCCGCCTTTGCCGCGGCCCCGATACGGTCCGCGAGCGCCGCCGCAATACCTTCTTCCGTTTTTGAAATTGAATCGGGATTGAGTGAAAATGCGACGACCGCGTTCCCTTTTTCCGGGATATCGAGCAGGTGGTCGACAAAATCCGTTTTTGTTTTCAATTCGAAATACACATTGGGAAGCCGCGCGAGGGCCTTCACGAATCTCTCCGACAGTCTGAAAAGGGGATCGAAGAAAAGGGAGTCGCCCACCTCACCGGTGCCGATACGGACGGTCTTCCCCGGATTTTTTTCAGAAATTTCGACAATCCTCGCGATCGCCTCATCGGTCTGAATATTGACGGTCAGCGGCTGAAAATTGAGGTAACTTTTCATGATACAGTAGGTGCACCCGATCGGACACCCTTCGTACACATCGACGGTGAGGTAGTTGCAGCAAAGGTGCCCCCGGGACCCCGGACACCGCCCGACAATCGAAGAAGCGGGACGATTGATGAACAGGGTATGGCTGGAACGGTCTCTTTCAGGTATGTCGTCCCTCCCCCCGACCACGGCAAGCGGAATACCGTCCAGAAGCCGGAGTGCATGGTCGACGTCCGGGTGACCTTCGAGCGAAGAAGAAAGATAAATTTTTTTGATAAAGCGTTTATAGAAGTTCAAACAATTCATCCGTCCGTTCCCCGAGACGCTCGATCGCCGCTATTTTCTTGAGAAGATTCCTTTTACCTGAAAACGAAAACGATATCGAAAAGCTTCCGCCCTCAAAATATGGAGGGGCTTTCATGGTCACTCCCGTTCCCGCAAGCACCTCTTTCGAAATCCTCTCGAAACGCCCGTTCAGGTGCGTGAGGAGAGGAAAACGCTTCCGGGCGGCGGCCGCCATCGGATCGGCCTCGAGGAGGATTTCTTCGACCAGTTTCACAATGCCGCTTTCGGGAAGTTTGTCGCGTTTCATGATATCGGAGACCCATTCGAGAAGTATCCTTGTATCGCTGAACGATAATCGTTTCTTATCCTTTTTTTCGAGAAGCACCGAGAAAATTCCTTCCGGCAGGCCCGCATTGGCAACTGCTGTTTTTATATCGCAGTATCTGAGTCTCACGCATTCCTTGACCGGGCCTGGAAGTCTTTCATAGGCGCGCAGGCGGGCTTCAAGGGAGGGGTCGTCCCTGCCCTGTATCAGTCCGATAATATCATCCGGAACGGTTTTCCACCCCGCGTAGGAGACTATCTTCAGTTTTTCATCCCAGGAATATTCGCCCGGACGGTCTTCCAGGCGGAGTGAAAGTGTAAGCATCGAGTGCCTGTCCATTTCCGGCAGCCTCGAAACAATATACGAATCAATCCCGCACCTCTCTGAGGCTTCAATGAGGGCAAATCCCCAGATCAGCACATTCCCGGAAACGGGAAGGGGCAAATAAAGGCCGCGGGAGACAAGTCCTGTATCGATTCTTTTTTTCCGCTCGTAAAGATCGAGTTCCGTTCCGAGGGACTTGATTTCCGTGAGAGAACATGTTTCCATAAATAAATCCTATCAGAATACCGTCATTGTTCCAAGGGGATGATTAACACCAATACTTCCTTGACCTCGTCTGTTTCAGGTGTTACACTTTAAGCTGCCTTTAGGTTTTCGGTCCCGAAAAGGAGTACGTCCATGAGATATTTATTATTCTTCATGCTGCCCGCGCTTCTCTTTCTCTCTTGCATTTCATGCGTAAGCGGTACCGAACCACTTACAAACTCATCCGGACACATCGATGAGGAGACCGCTCCCGAGACGACCGCTTCAGAGTCGCCGGTGTTAAAAACAGGCAGCCTCTCAGGCGGCGAACAGCCGGTCACCGAAGAAGAAATACTCGCCGTACACTCCGCGTTAGCCCGTGCAGACGCAATCGACGCCGCATCTGTCTGCCCGGAAGAGATGAGGCGGGCGCAGGAGGCGTATGATTCGGCTCTCTCCCTCCGTGAATCCGATCCGGCTTCATCACGGGCGCTCCTTTCGGCCGCGCGTGACGAAGCTGACCGGGCATTTGACATCGCACAAGCGGAATTACGGGAAACCATCATCGATCGGCTTGACGGCCTCCTCGAAAAACTCAGGGATATCGACGCCGATGCTTATGTCAGTGATGAGTATGCGGCGCTTTCAGCCCAACGCGATGAAGTAACGCGATTGTTCGATCACGGTGAAGCCGCTTCCGCCATCGCACTTGGAGAAAAAACGGAAAAAAGCATGGAAGAATGCTATACCACACTCAATAAAAAAATCGACACCGTGACCGCACTGAAACAGGAGGTCGAAAAGGTGCTCGATGAATCCGAAGGTACCGGGATATTCGCCTGTACATCCCTCTCACATGAGGAAGCGCTTCGCCGGTACTTTGAAGGAATGGCCGCTTTCGGTGATCATGATCTCGATAAGGCGGCCGAAGCTTTCAGTGAGGCGCACGAATACTGTCTTTCCATGATCACGGAAGCGGAGACCCGAAAGATACGGCGGACGAACGCCTTGAAGAAAACCGAGGTGCTCGATCTGCTCGCCGAATCCTCGGGGTTTTCCGTTGTGACGGAAGACAGGACATTGACCGGTCCGGTACCGTTCGATTCCGCTGAGTTTCTTGCCGGTATCGATACCGGTCAAGATGAGACGGAAGAAGGGACAGATGAAACGGAGGCGGTAAGCCGTGGAAGTATGCAGACCGATTTCTGGGAACATATACCCGTCGCCAAGCTTTTCGGACGGGCACAGACGTATCTGCGTGCCGGTATCGTCCAAGAGGAAAGCGGAAACGACTCGGAAGCCGCCCGCTGTTTCGACGCCGCGTATCACCTCATCTCCCGCTACAGGCGGTATGCGGTTCATTCGCTCTATACGGTAAAAGATATTCCGCTTCACCCGGAGTGTCTCTGGAATATCGCGGGACATGACGAGGTGTACGGAAATCCCTTTCTATGGCCCCTTATCTGGCGGTGGAACAGGGACCTGATTCCGGATCCGCGCCTCATTTACCCGGGACAATCCCTCATCATCCCCCTCTCTCCGGAATACGACGATAAAAAGGAGTAAATACGAGTATGACACACGAAGCAATAATCAGGAAAATGCAGAAAAACGAGATAACCGAATATCACATATACTCCCGTATCGCGTCTTCGGTCAAACATGAAGCGAACAAGAAAATTCTTCTTTCGATCGCGGAGGACGAACGCCGGCATTACAACAGACTGAAGGAACTTACCGGGACGGAGATACGACCGAACAGAATAAAAGTCTGGTTTTATTACATCATCTCGCTGGTTTTAGGAATTTCTTTCGGCCTGAAGCTTATGGAAAACGGCGAATCGATCGCCACGAGGATATATGCCGATTTATCGGAGAAAAATGAGTTCCTCCGCGCCCTGAGTATGGACGAACAAAAGCACGAGAAGGAACTGCTGGGGGTCCTCTCGGAAGAACGCCTCGAGTATGCAGGCTCGATCATATTGGGCCTGAACGACGCGTTGGTGGAATTGACCGGCGCCCTTGCCGGGCTCACCCTTGCTTTGCAAAAAAACGATCTCATCGCCCTTGCCGGTCTGGTGACGGGTTTCGCGGCATCCCTTTCCATGGCCGCATCCGGTTACCTTTCATCGAAAGAGGAAGCGGACCGGCAGGAAAATAAAAATCCGCTCAAGGCGGCCCTGTACACGGGAGTCGCCTATGTTATCACGGTCATATTGCTGATCTTTCCATACTTTTTGGGCTTGACGCCGTTTGCCGCACTCGCACTCACCCTCGCCATCGCGCTGTGTATCATTTTTCTTTACACCTTCTATATTACCACGGCGAAAGGAATCAAATTCTGGAGACGTTTCCTCGAGATGGCGGTTATTTCCCTCACCATCGCGGCGATCGGTTTTCTGGCCGGGCTGGGGCTGAAACATCTTTTGGGTGTCGATGTATAAGAGAATATGCGGCTGTTTCAGCCTATTTTTTTATAACAATGAATTATTTCATATAGTTCCTGTTGTTCAATTGTTTTCACTCAAGAAATAACATAGATTTTATTAAAGAATATTTACAATATTGTCATCTGTTACGGCAAACTTCTTGCATGATTTTATAAGAAAAGAGAATCTCGCACAGAGGCCATAAAGCACACAGAGATTATCGAATAATTGCATCTACTATCTTTTTTCATTTATTTTTAAATTATATTTATTTTTATTATTTTATATACTTGATAATTTATTCCTCTGTGCACTCCGTGAACTCTGTGAGAAACTTTCCTAATGAATATGTTAATGGAAATTTAATGAATTTAATAGAAGTTCCATCTCCGCCGCCTATGATTTTATACCCGATCGTTTTCGTATCATGGCGGCGACCGGCGTTGATAACATCATGGCGAGACGGCGCCCTTTTTTTTCTTCCGGCTCAAGCCGTCCTTCCCTGAACGAAACAACGGTATTGCAGCAGAGATTGCCGAACAAAACCGATTGCGCAAAGGCCTGGATCTGCAGCGCCCGGCTTTCTCCATAGTGTTCGACAAGGGTTCTCTCCGCCCCTTCGGATACCGCTCCACCGGTCTCGGCGAAATGCTGGGCAAAGAGGAGCGCGGGAATTTCCGAACGTTCGACATCGGTAATGTCCCGTTTCAGGATCTTTTCGATTTCTTTTTCATCGATTCCCTCCTCCAGCGCCAGTTTCGCATGAAGATATGAACAATAGGCACAGCTTGTCACCCCGGAAACGGCGAGCATGATTTTCTCACGGAATCGGGGGGAAAGGCGTTCATCGGTCTTGATTTTTCTCAATCCCGACATTTTTTTGAAGGTGAGAATAAAAAGAGACAGATATTCCCTCAGCGATGAAAATATTCTCAACGATTCTTTGTTCATCATTCCATCCTTTTCGATCCGGATACGGATAAAAAATCAGTCGGGGCAAAGAAAACCATTGACGGCCGTTATGTGTCCTCCTTCAGGATAGACGATATTTTTTCCGTGATATCGGACAATCCGAAAGGTTTTTGAAGAAATCCGGCGACACCGGCTTCCCGTGCCTTCCCGATATCGTCTCCGACGCTGTATCCGGAGACAATAAGGGCTTTTATCCCGTGATGTATTTCCTTCATTTTAAGGAACACTTCCAGACCATTCATCTCCGGCATGATCATATCGAGGATGACCAGATCCACATCCTCATGCGCCGCAGCATAAAATTCGACCGCCTCCATTCCATTATTACGGGTGCTGACCCGGTATCCCGACTGTGAAAGCATCGTCCGGATTGAGGAACATATCACCTTTTCGTCATCGACAAAAAGGATATGAAGCGGTCTTTTCCTTTGAACAAAGCGCCGCCGTGTTTCCGTCCGGTTTTTTTCAAGCGGCGTAATGACCGGCAGGTAGATCTCAACCGCGGAACCCGCTCCCAATTCACTCGAAACCCGGATACCGCCCTTGTGTTTTTTCACGGTTCCGTAAACCGCGGCCATTCCCAAACCCGTTCCCTTGCCTTTATCCTTTGTCGTGAAAAAAGGTTCGAAAATTCGGTGCAATACATCGGTGTCCATTCCCGTCCCGTTGTCACGGACCGTGATAATGATATAGGTACCCGGCGACAGACATAACGGAATATTGTCGATATTCTTCAGGTCGAGTTCCACGTTCTCCGTCTCGAACGATATCCAGCCGCTGCCTTGAATGGCGTCACGGGAGTTGATGGCGATATTGAGTAATGCATTCTGAAGCTGGGACGGATCACCCGAAACATAATGCATTGCCGCCTTGAAATCGTAGAGGATCCTGATCTTCTTGTTGACGCTGTGCGAGAGAATATTGATGACTTCCATGATAATCGCGTGAACATCGAGATCGACGGAGTCAAGTTTTCCTTTTCTGGAGAATGCAAGCAGTTTCGATACCAGACTGGAAGAATGATTGATGCATGAGAGCATATTCGTTACATGTCCTTCGAGTTTCGGATTACCCGTTACCGCGGACTGAAGCAGTTCCGCATAGATCAACATCGCGGCGAGCTGGTTGTTGAAATCGTGGGCGATCCCGCCCGCAAGCTGTCCTATCGCCTGCAGTTTCTCCGACTGGCGCAGGTATTCTTCCGTCTGCTTTTTCCTGGTTATATCCGTAAATATCCCGTAGGCGTATTGTCTGCCGTCCTTCTCGAAGGTATTCACGGCCCTGTCCAGTATCCATATCCACCGGCCGTCCTTGTGTTTGATCCTGTATTCCATATCATAGGCGCGGCCGTTTTCAAATAATTCGCGCCACGCTTTCGTGACGTCCTCGCTATCATCGGGATGAATCCTGTCGAACCAGTACCGGCTTCCGAAGCCGCATATTTCTTCCGGGGTAAATCCGTAATACCGTATGACATTATCGCTTACGAACACCGATATTCCATCACTGTCGCTTATCCATGTGACATACGGGATATTCTGAACCAGCATGGAATACCGCTCTTCGCTTTCGCGCAGGGCGGCCTCCGCATCCAGCCGGGCGAGATAACTGCCGATCATGCCGCCGACCGCTTCGATAATCGTACGGGAGTAAAGCGGTATTTCATCCGAGACATGGGACGCCACATTCAGGGAACCGATGACGGTATCGCCATAGAGAATCGGCAACACAAAAAGGGCTTTGAGCCGTTCGGCCTTTTGAGGTTGATCCATCGGAATTCCGGCTTTACTGTATTCCGTATAGAATGGTTTTTTATTTAAAAGAATCGTGCTTTGCCGTGAATACGCATCGAAACGCGAAACGGCTTTGATAAAATCGTCCGATAGTCCGATGTGGGATATAAGGTTTATCCCGCCGGTTTCCGGATTCCTCAGATAAATCCCGCCCGAATCGATCCCGTCGATCCCGACCAGATCATAGAGAAATTTCGTACACACATCCTTGATGCTCCCGGACGTATTGAAACTCGAAGCGATATCGTGCTGGAGGCGAAGCAGTATTTCCGCCTGTTTTTTTTCCGTAATATCGACGACGGAAAAGAGGGTCTTCGACCAGGTCTCACGATATTCATCGGGCAGTATCCATTGAACCGCCACATTGATTTCCCTGCCCTTGAGTGTTCTGAACTGACACTCCAGTTGGCTTGAAAATTTCCCGCTCAGAATATCGGCCAGCTGTTCCCTGATTGTCTCGAGTGTTTTTTCTGTATAGATCGAAATGAGATTTGCCTGAAGGTCCTCTTTTGATTCGGCTTCGCACAGTCTGAGTGTCTCCTTGTTCACGGAAACGATCCTTATTTTCCCGATAAAGTTTTTTATCGAATCGGGGTGATTCTGTATATATCCGATAGGATCCTCGACTCCCCGGCGTATCATGTCGCCGATATATTCCTTGACCCCCGATAAATCCGCTTCCCAGAGAGAAATCGGCGCTTCTTCGAAGAGATCCCTGTATTTCTTCTCACTCTTTTCAAGCGCCGTCATCATCTGCCGTTTTTCCGTAATGTCCTTGAATGAGCCCCAGACGCGGACGATCCGCCCGTGTTCGATCACCCCGTGGCAGTTATTGAGAATGGACCGCTTTTCGCCGTCCGGGAATGTGCAAACGACTTCCCGCTCGACGAGATGATACCCGTGTCCGATAAAATCGAGGAGAAAATCCCTTATAATGAGCGGTATCGGCCCGACGAGCTCCCTCAATGTCTTCCCGACAACATCCTCCCGGCGTTTGCCTTCACCGCATAATCCCGCGAACACCTCGTTGCATTCGATGAGTATACCGTCACACATTTTTTCGAGTTGTTCTTCCGGAGCTATATCGAGCGGGATGGGCGGCCTTTGCTCATAGCAGAAGACGGCATCCGTGGTGTGACCGATAATCAAACGGAACCGTTCATCGGAATCGGCCAGCTTTTCCCTGGCTTCTTCGAGTTGTTCCCCCTTTTCCTCGAGTCCTTCGATAACGCTTCTGAGTGTGTGTATTTCTTCGAGAAGCTCCGGTATCAAATCCCGCTTGAACATGATATTCATCCGGAATTCTTTCGACGGGTTCGATTTTTTGGAATGAGTATCAGTCATTTTACCGTCAATAGTAATATATCGGTGTTGAAAAGTCCAGAGGTGATAAAGAAATATATAAAGGAAAGAACTTCGACTAAAAATCGGGAAGACGGCGGCCGGACGACAACCGTCTTCCCCCTTTCATTCAATCGGAAAGAATTGTTCCGCTGCAATATCCTCCCGCGGGCTGACCCAATCCGGTTCGATACCGGCCGGTATCCGCCCGGGTTTTGTTACTGAAGCGGTTTGTGGCAGAACCACCAGTCGAAACATTCGAGACTATTATCCGCGAGACGTTCTTTTTTCGTTTTTTCGTCTTTGGGCGGTGAAACGATGATTCTGTTCCCGATCAATTCATTTTCCGGCCAGCCCGCCGGCACAGCACCCTGCTTGTCCGAAATTTGCAATGCCTTGACCGCCCGGACCACCTCATCCATATTTCTCCCGACTTCCTGAGGATAATACATGACGAGTCTTACCTTGCCGTTCGCATCCACGATAAATACGGCCCTGACCGTATTCGTTCCCTTTCCGGGATGGAGCATGCCCAGTTTCAACGCGATCGCGTCGTTGGCGGCAACGATCGGGTATTCGATCTTGATCTTCAGTTTCTCATCGATCCATTCCACCCACTTCATGTGTGAAAACACCTGGTCGACGGACATACCGATAAGGTCGCAGTTCAGCTTCCTGAACTGATCGTAGCGCTTCTGGAACGCGACGAATTCCGTCGTACACACGGGGGTAAAATCAGCCGGATGGCTGAACAGGACAAACCAGCGGCCTTTGAAATCGCCGGGAATATTCATGGCCCCGTGTGTCGTCTGTACTTTTAATTCGGGAAACTCGTCTCCCAATAACGGCATGTGAAAAACTCTTTCTTCCATACTGTTTCTCTCCTTTTTTTATAGAATTAATAATCGGAATAATTATTATTATAATGAAAATGAAAACTATTATCAATATTAAATTTAAAAAAAATAAAAAAAAATAAATCTGAAATACCGCTTAAATCTTTTTATTCGATTATCCCGTTCGTTTTTTTAATTTCTTCAATTTCTTGCTGAGATTCGAGGGTGAGATGCCGAGGAGTTGGGATGCGACTGTCTGCATCCCGTCCGCCTTTTTTAATGCCTTGTCGATAAGCACCGCTTCGACCTGTTTCAATGTCGGAAACGCCGGACCGTCTTTGAAAATCAGGTTCTCCTCCGTATATGCATCGCCGGGTTCGGGACGGACCTCACCGTTCCGCTTTTCACGGATATATGATTTGATGCTGTCGAGAGAGAGTATATTGCCTTTATTCAGCCTGAGAGCATTGACCATCAAGGTCTGGAGTTCGCGTACATTCCCCGGAAAATCATAAATCTTCAAATAACCGTATAGTTCGTCGGGGATGAAGAGTGTTTTTCCCCCGCCGTATGTTTTAATAAAATGATTCACCAGAAGCGGAAGATCGTCCCACCGTTCGCGCAGCGGCGGGATCGTGATGGTATGGACAAACCTGCTCAGCAAATCCTGCCTGAACTCACCACGTTTCGCCATCCCGGCGATATCCCGGTTTGTCGCGCCGATAATTCTCACATCGGCCCTCCTCAATGAATCCGAACCTATCGGGCGGTACTCGTTTTTTTCGAGCAGGCGGAGGAGTTTTACCTGTATATGGAGAGGGATATCCCCGACTTCGTCGAGAAAGAGTGTCCCGCCGCACGCCTCCTCGAGAAGGCCTTTCCGGCGATTCTCCGCCCCGGTAAAAGCCCCTTTTTCATGCCCGAACAGGGTGTCGGAGATCATGGTATCGTCGAGTCCTCCTATGTTTTCACACACGAACCTGCCTTTACGTCCGCTCGAAAGATGGATCGCCTCCGCGAAGAGTTCTTTCCCGACGCCGCTTTCACCCACAATGAGAAAGGGTTTGGGACTTCCGGAAACGGCTTCACAATAACGGAAAAGGGACAAAAGCCGTTCGTTGCAAGTGATAATATGTGAAAAGGCTCCGGTATCGGTTATTTCCGGATGTTTCAGCTTGCTGCTCATATGTTCCAGGGTTTCTCTGTAAAACCGCAATTCGATACAGTGATTGATGAGGGAGGCAAGTTTTTCTGTTTCCACGGGTTTGACGAGATAGTCATATGCTCCCGCGCCGATACACCTGACCGCGGTTTCCATTTCCATGATCCCGGAGGCCATTACCACGGGAATATCGGGAAAACGTTTTCGTATATCGAGAAGGACCGCATCCCCGGAACCGCCGGGGATGGAGGTATCGAGAATCAGGATGGAAACGGGCTGCCCGAGAAGGAACGGTAAAAGTTGTTCCGTTTTTGAGAAAAACCGGACGTTATTGATCCCTTTTGCACAAAGCGCGCGCCGGTAACTTTGCAGGATCTCTTTTTCGTCTTCGACAATGACAACGGGGTTTTCCGGATAAAGGCGGTTTTTCTCCGCGACAATCTCCTCGTGATGTATTCCGGTGAGTACGAGGTTATTTCTGTACGACACAAGCTGTTTCTTCTGGGAGGAACGTTCGAGGGCGTTCTCGACACTTTTCAGCAACTCCCTGTCGGTGAATTGTTTCGAGAGGATATCGTCGGGCTCTTCCTCAATCTCTTCACCCGCAAGACCTGTCAAGAGAATGACGGGGATTGCCGCCGTTTCTTCACCCTTTTTAAGTTCTGCAATAAGGTCATCCCCGTTCATCTCCGGCATCAAAAGGTCCGAAATGACGAGATCGACCTTCTCCGATTCGAACACCTGCAGGGCGTTCTTCCCGTTTTCCGCTTCGAGAACCCTGTATGTACCCTCACACAGTTCACGGATCCTCGTGCGTTCGTATTCATTATCGTCGACTATGAGGAGGCACACGTTCGTATCCTCGCTGCCGTGTTTCCCCCGCCCTTCTCCCGTGACGATCCGGTTGCCGGACAATGCGGGCTCATGTACCTTTCTGTATTTTGTCAGATCGAGAAGCTCGGAAAAAAGATCCGTCATGGCGGCGCAGCTTTGTTCAATGCCGCACAGCGCGTCCCTGAGAGAGGGAAGCCTCCGGACCACCTCTTTTCCCGAGAGTGTTTTGACATGCTGCGTCATACGTTCGAGCGGCGCGCGTATCGAACCGGAAAGAGAAAGTATAAGCCGGTTTTTGTAAAGTATATTCTCTTTTTCGCTTTCGAATCTTCCCCTGAAAAATGATTTTTCCTTTTCCTCAGTAGCATAAAGGTATGTACCGACGCCGGCTAAAGAAAGAATAATACCGATTGCGTGCGGAACGAAAACGCCGAGTCGTTTCAAAAATAAAAACAATCCCGCACTATAAAGGAAAAAAAGAAACATGATTATCAGACCCGAAGGGATATACCATCTCGACCGCCTTCCGTATGAAAAAATCCATAACAATACGATGAGAACGCATCCTGTGATGACATTTTCCAACAGGGTCGCCTCGTCAATAAAATTTTCAGTCAGGATCATGTTGGCGACATTGAGATGAATGCCGCTCAAAGGATAAACGTTGTCGAATGTACTCGCGCCGTAATCCTTGTTTCCCGTCGATACATTCGAGAGAACGACGAATGCGTCGTGCATCACATTGTAAAGATGGGTGGCGACTTCTTCATCCCGCTCCGCATCAAGGATCTTCTCTACCGGGAACGGAATGAATGAATCGTCCCAGGGCCCCACATGATTTAAAATAATCCTGCCCCGCCCGTCAACCGGTATGGTCACATCCCGTTCCCGCCTTCCCGGATATTTTACGCCTTTCAACAGGATATGGCTGCCGGCAACCACCTCGATATCGGCAGGCGAAACATCGAGGAAATCGGCTACCGCCCTCAGGGTGAGTGACGGAACGACACCGCCGCCGCTGGCGATAAGGAGCGGGAACCTCCTGTTGACGCCGTCGCTATCGGGGCTGCAGTTGATATGGCCGAGTCCCGCGGCCTCCGCGGCGAGCGCCTGAAACGGATAACCGATTCCGCCGCTTTCGGGAAGCCGCCCGTCGAGGAGGACTGCGGGATGCCATACGATTCCCTCATCGTTTTCAGTCCCGACATCCGCCGCATGAGGAAAAGCGGGATATCCCCGGGGGGCAACGATAACGGGGAAATACACCCCGCCCGATTCTGAAGCGGCCGCGATGACCTCCGCGTCGTTTTCCGGCGTGCTTTCGAACTGGAAAAAAACGTCACACACGATCGCTACGGCGCCCGCCCCTGAAAGAAGCCGTATAATCCGGCCGTAGACGGTTCTGTCCCAAAGAGGAAGACCGCGATCTTTTATCGACGCGTCATCCAGCACGACATGAACGAGATAGGGAGAAATCTTTTGTTTGCCGCACAAACGGTAACGCATGCGGAAAAGCATATCGTTTTTCTGATGCTCCAGAACGGAGACGGGAACGGGGAATACCAGGGCAATGACGGCCGCGCAGAAAAAACAGAGGAGGATAATCGACGCGCAGACGATACGCTTTTTGATCTCAGTGTCTGATCCGTATTGTTGTTGCATAGACGTCCGTGAAACGTGCCTCAACACCGGATACGGGCCGTTCATCGAACGCGCGCACCACACCGGCGATGGGAACGGGTTTGAGATTTTTTCCGGCAAGCATGTTCCCGCGTTTCGCAAGATGCCTGATTTCATCGAGAACATCCTGCCTGGCATCGGCGGTGTCTGTTTCATGCCGATTGTCATACATTAATTCGAGATAGTCGTCCAAAAGCGATTCCAGGTCGGGCAGCCTGGTCGTCGAGACAATCAGGTGAAACTCCTCGATACCGGGGGGATCTTTGAGAATGTACCACCTGTCTTCCGAAGGAAGATAATACGTTGCTCCCGTTTCATAATCTTCAGAGAAAAATCCGAATGCCGCAGGGAAAAGAAGCGAAAGTTCACCTCCGGAACTGACATGAACAAGGTAGATATAGACCGATGTCACCGGCTCCATATACACCCTGATTCGTTCGCCTGTTTGCATATCGGTGATCCGCTGCCTGTAATCGATCGTTGCCGCATTCCCCTCATTATCGCTTGCGAGAAAGGCATACCTGAAAACGGCCTTCCCCGCCCCGACTCCCTGTTCCGAAAAACATATCGATGCGGAAAAAATAAAAATGACGGTAAACATCACCATGACACCATGTATCTTTTTCATACTATGCAATTTTACAACAGATAAGCGATGACGGCAAGGACAAATTTTTCCCCCGCCCCATTGCCGTATGGAAATTTTTTCCATGCGGCAATGGTTCTTTTAATTTCTTGCCATATATACAAATATATTGATTTCCGGCACATCCGGCTTTTTGTTTTTCCATATGGAAAGGGAGCGTATACTATTTTGCCCAAAGTCAAATGAAATATAATTCCTTTTATAATAATGATTTAATACCATTATAGCTGCGGTAAACGAAAAGGCACGCATCTTGCTTTAATTGTCATAAAGAAACAGCGGTTTTCTTTAGCAATTAATAAACGGAGGAACTAAAAAATGAAACAGGTGATAAAAACAGGAAGGAATGGACTGCTATTAGTAATGCTTTTCATTCTTTTGCCGGCGGCGCTTTATGCCTGGGACCCGGCGTCGCACGTGTATATGAGTCTTAATATGAAGGATATCTGGAAGGATTACGATCCGGAGTTTTATGATGCCATTACTAAGCAAAACATTCTGGATGAGACTTCAATATTGACAAATAAGTTTTATTATATAGGAACGACACTTCCCGACATGTTAGATGAAAGCGGGCAGAATTCAATTCGGAACCTGATAAATAAATTATATAAAACTAAGGATAAATTTCCCGGTTGGATCCTGGATTTAAGTTTTGCGTTTGATATAAGAGAACATACATACGATAATATTCAGTCAAAGATAGATTTCATCGACTCCCCGCCCAATCAAAACATTGAAAAAATAAAAGAAATGGTAAAACACGCAAAAGATCAGAAGTGGGAACCATATAAAAAAGCAATGATATACGGCTGCTATGTCCATCTTCTTCAGGATGCCGTTGCCCATATGGTGATGCAACCTGCCATATTCGGATACGGTAAAGCCATAGAGTCTCCCGCAATGAAAAACGATGGACTGTTAACTGCCGGTGAATATTATCATGAAATATTCACTCCCACCTTTATTACCAATTGGGACGAAATTGATCGCCATCTATTTTTCGGTATAGAAAGAAAAAACCCAAAGGTAATTCCCAAAAGGGCATTTTTACAATTCTATAATGAATGGAACGCTTTAGGGGAACACCAGGGATGGCAAGATATGAATTTCCTTGCAGTTGAAGGTTTCGTTGAAGCAGCCAAAGCCGTTAATTATAAAGTGAATAACCTGACACAGGAGAGAATGGAATCATATATGCATGGGTGGGGAATTTCACTTTTTGTTTTAATGGGATACAGGTGGGATGGCAGTGACAAGGGGGGTATATTGGGTCATCCAAATTGGTCTCCCTATGATTTAATTACCTATATAGGAGATATAGGTAATCAAAATGTGAGGTTATTGGATATCCCAATATTACATGATTTAATCATTCTGAAAGTGGGAGATGTTATAAAAATAATAATGAAAATAATCAAGATAATACTCTGGATTTCACTTGAATATTGCACTGCCAATGATCCGTGGCCCTCCTATCTGGAATCCGTAACCAGCTATGAAAATCTATGGAAATGTGTACCGGAAGATAAAATTCCTGATGATAAGAATAAATATAAATCAATGATACAATATTATCAAGATTACAGTACCAATAGAAAACCAAATTTAAGAAGTACATACGCGGATCAACTTGAAGAAGGATTAAATTTTAAAGGATTCATAAAGGATATGATCGACGGCAGAGAATTCATATGGTACAAGACGAACGGTAATGATACATGGAACATTTCACGTAAAGCAGGACTGCTTGGTGCCATGTTCGATATTGATTCTTCCTGCGAATATTATCTTCAACCAGGGATTTTTGATATACACTTCGAAAGGGACGGAAAGCCAGTCTATTCCGAACAGGATGTAGAAGAAGGCACTCGGACAACAATTCAATTATTATACGATGTTATACCTTTCGGGAAAACAAAGATTTGCATTATCGGGAAAAAAGAGGACAAATCATGGAAAAGATTGAAAAGTGTAATTCTTGATGAGAAATACAGACGTGTTCGGGGAACTATACCTTTAGATGTTACTGATGCTATCGATAATGGATATAAAAATATTCTTTTCGAGGTAATGACGGAAAACAAAAATCAACAAGGAACATTCACAACCATGATACTCTCCGATTATGAGACCGCATATAATTCAACAAATAAAATAACAGGAAACACGTTTTACAATTCCCTTTTTAACGACGGTAATCCTGAAAGGACAATAGTCGAACCTTTTTGGCGAGTCAAGAAGTATTGGCCATATGTAATTAAACTCATACCTGTAAAAAAAACAATTGCTGAACTCGCTAATTTAAATGCTGAAATATACGATGATACAAAAATAAAGATAAGCTGGTCGAAAGGGCCGGATTCATACACCTGGTATGAAATAATAAGAAAAGATACTAAAACGGGAACAACAAAGGAGTGGGACGGCATAACAAATACTTTTTTCATTGACAATGAAATTACAATTTATAACAACACATATAGATACGGTGTCCGCGGATATAATGATAATGGAAGAACACTCTGGTTAGGACCGGTTGAGAGATATATCCCTAAAATTCCAACAATCAAAGACTATGTTCCGCACGATGGCGAAGTTGTTTACAATAATCAACTACGTGTTGAAGTGTTTTCCGACAAGGAAGAAGTAGATATAAGTTTTTACGGCGGCGAATGGAATCCCGCGACTGGTTCAACTTCTATAGATTGTATTGGAATGTATTGGAATGTCAAAAGTGAAACGGGTGACCATTACAGAATACAGGATACGCGGTTTCCCCATCTTGAAAATAGTGGAGCCTATAAATGGTATGTCGTTATCGATGACGGTGAAAAGATTTATACGTCTCCCATATGGTCTTTTTATTCGGCAATCGATTACGGCCCCTGCTATGCTCCTCTACCGCCTTCCGCCCCGGAACCTGAGGATGAAGCGGCCGGAGTGAGCACGAGTGTGACATTGAATGTCAATGTGTTCGATCCTGACGGAGATGCGATGAATGTGACATTTTACGGCGGTCCTCTCGGCGGCGGAGACGGCGGAGACACGACAATCGGAACGGACGACAATGTCCCGAGCGGCGGAACCGCGAGCATCACATGGTCCGGTCTTGAACACGGACAAAGATACTGGTGGTACGCCTCGGCGCATGACGGTGAACAAAGCAATGTTCCTTATTCGACGCAATGGACGTTCACCACGGAAACCTTACCCGCCGCGCCCGTTTCCAACCCCAAACCCGCTCCCGGCGCGAACGACGTCAGTACAAACCCGGCAATGTGTGTGAATGTCGACTACGCGACCGGGCTCGAGGTCGT
>JAFGHO010000106.1 GCA_016930085.1 Spirochaetales bacterium | reverse complement strand
GCTGCGGGGAAGCGATCGATACGCACCATCGCATATCGTAAAAACGAATGAATTACAGCAATTCGGCTGCGAGTTCGGCGAGGGTACTTCTTTCCGACTTTTCCAGTGTGATATGACCGTAGAGATCCTGGCCCTTGAATGTTTCCACAAGGTAACTCAGCCCGTTTGAATTGGAATCGAGGTAGGGGGTATCGATCTGGTAAGGATCTCCGGTCAGTACGACCTTCGTCCCCTCCCCCGCCCTGCTGACAATCGTTTTTACCTCGTGCGGGGAAAGATTTTGCGCCTCATCGATAATGATAAACTGATGAGGAAGGCTTCTGCCCCGTATAAAGGTAAGCGCCTCGATTTCAATGAAATTCTGCGTGACAAGTTCCTGGATCGTGGTAAAATTGACTTTTTTGTAGCTGTTGATTATGTATTCGAGATTATCGAAAAGGGGCTGCATCCAGTTTTTGAGTTTTGCCTCCTTGTCCCCGGGCAGATATCCGATATCCTTTCCAAGTGGAACAAGCGGGCGCGATATAAGCAGCCTGGTATAACTGTCGGTGTCATGCGCTTTTTTGAGCCCGGCCGCAATCGAAAGAAGGGTTTTGCCGGTTCCCGCTTTTCCCACAAGGGTGACAAGCGGGATCGAATCGTCGAGGAGGAGATCAAAGGCGATCTTCTGCCGCGCGTTCAATGGCTTCACCCCCCACACGCTTCGTGAATGTGAAGTAATTCGAACCAGCTTTTTCTTGGTCCTGTTGAAGCGGGTGATGATAATATCTTCCCGTTTGCCCTCATTCCCGCGTTTGAAAACGACATACTGATTCGGATAACACGACTCTTTCCATTCGATCTGTCCTTCTTCTATCAGTGTCTTCATAATCTGCTCGGAACCGTCCAGCTCCTTTACTCCCGGGTAAAGGTTATGGATGTCCACCTTCTGCTTTTCATAGTCGACGGCCTTTAATCCCAGAGAAATCGCCTTGACCCGCGCGTTGATATCTTTTGAAACAAAAAACACCTGCTTCCCCTCCTGGTGAAGCGAGACGGCGGTCAGTAAAATCTTGTTATCGGTTTTTTCGACATTGAAACCGATAGGTATCTTGTTGTCGAAGGTGAGGACAACGCGAAGGACAGACCCATTGTCCATCATCACCCCCTCACTCAAAGAACCCTTCTTACCCATTTCATCGAGAAAACGTACCGCGCTTCGCGCGTTTCTTCCTTTTTCACCGCCGGCTGTTTTCAGATTATCCAATTCTTCGAGGACCCAAAGGGGTATGACAACCTCATTGTCCCGAAAGGAGAGGATGGCGTCGGGTTTATGTATAAGGACGTTTGTGTCGATGACAAAGGTTTTCAATTTGTTGTTTTCAGGCATATATTCCCTTTTCCGTTAACGATCATTTATGCACATCCGGCCGAATGCGGTATCATGGTAAATGAAGGATCGAACCGTGTCAAGCAGAGGACGGGGCATTCGTTCTCAATCCCCGCTCATCTTCCGCTTCTACGTATCGACTTTATCTTCTTCATCCATGGCGGTCTTGATGTCGTCGACCGCCTCTTCCAGGCCGCGTATATTCTGCTCGTTCCGCCTTCCTATGGAAAATACCGTTTTCGCCTCGTTTACGATCGCGTCCGAACTATCGATGATCGTTGCGATACGCACTTCGACGACACCGGCTACTTCATGGATTGTTTCGACCGTATCCGAACCGCCCGAAATAAGAGAACCTATTTCATTAAGAGAGACATTCGCTTCATCATTTGAGTCTTTCAAGACTCCCACGGTTGAAAGTATTTCTCCGGCACCGCTTCCCAACTCTTCCATGCCGTAGAGAATCTCCTCCATGGCGCTCGATATTCCGCCGAGTTTTTCGACCAGCCCGAATATTTGCCGGATGTTCACGCTTCCCGTTTCACTTGTCGTCCCGATCAACCGGGCGTTCTCTTCGAGTAAATTCCTTATTGCCCGCGAGTTCTCATTCGTCTCCTCTGAAAGCGTGCGGATTTCATCCGCGACTATCGAAAACCCCTTCCCCGCTTCACCCGCATGTGCCGCTTCGATGGCGGCATTCATGGCGAGAAGGTTCGTTCTTCCGGCGATCCCTTCGATCACGCTTATTATCTCCATCATTTCCTCGGACGATTTTTTTATCCCGTCAAAGGCGGAAAGCGATTCATCAAGCTGTTCGGCGCCGTCCTTTGCCGACTGCCGGAGCGATTCCAGAAGTGCCTGCCGTTCCCTTGCCGAAACGGAAATGGACCGGATCGATGAGGCCATCTGATTGATCGAACTCGACGATTCGTTTACCGCGGCGGACTGATCGTCCATCCTTGCCCGGATGATATCACGCCGATCGAGCATCTTCCGCTGATACTCCTGCACCTCGACGACCTGCCCGCACAACCGGGCGATCTCGTTCCGCATCGACTCCAGTTCCTTCTTGATGGATTCGGTGAGTGTCACCGTCTTTTCCGCGGATGCGTTCAGTTCCTTTCCCGCCGAAAGCCCCCGGCGCACCGATTCAATCACGCCCGCCGCCTTTTCGTATCCCGTCCGCGAGCGCAGTTCCGCGCTTCTCGACATGCGCAGCGCCGTCTGATAATTGGTCTGAATAATAAAAATAAAAAGCCCGATGAGGACGGGAGAGATGAATGTGGCGATGAGGTTCGAGAAAGGATGATCGATAAGGCCTTCCCTGAACGCCGGCAGGGACCGGAAAATATAGACAAGCACCAGATTAATGACGGCGCCGGCGCTCATCGCGGCGCCCTGCCACCTAGCGTACCCGTAAACGGCGACAGAGACGATAATCGGTGCGAAATAGCCGATGGTCGAGGTCAAATATTCCGACGGTCCGACCGATTGTGTCGTCAGATTAACATACGAGATGACGAGATACGAGACGGCAAGCGTAATATTGACCGCAACCTTGTATCTGCCGGAAATAAGCAGTGCGATCGTGACGATGTTTGCGATGACAAGGATGAATCCCCCGAACGCCGCAACGGAAAACCGGGTGAGAAACGAGCGTGCGGTAAGGACGATTCCCGCGATTGCCAGAAAGACGACGACATAGAAAAGCGCGATCGATTTCGATTGAATTTCAGGACCCGCGTTCGAATATATCCGACGAAGCCGTTTATTCACATTCATTCATGCACTCCTCATAAAGTATACTATATCCGCCGCCAATTTCAATAAACGAAGAAAAAAAGTACCTTTGGCGACAGGCGGAAATCCGCCATACGGATAAAACAGACGCTTGTAATTTTGGTTTTTTAAATTATAATGAGAGTATGAGAATGCGGTATCATCTTGTTACGTGCGACTTCTCGGATAATTTATTTAAGCATAGCAGGGATAAATAAACATTATTCATGGATATTTTTACCGACGTTTTTTCTCAAAATATGTGGATAATCTATATTGCCGGGGTTGTTCTTTTTATCATTGGCTTCTTTGCCATTAGAAAACTGGTGATGTTCCTCCTCACCTGGATATACCGCGAGAAATGGCATCTCAGCAAGCTCGATAACGAAGACCCGTATGAGCGGTATTTTGCGATCAGAGCGCTGCGAAAAGACGGGACACTGAAGGCGCTGCCCCAGCTTATCGAGACGCTAAGGCACGATGAAGACATGGACATCTGTGAAGAAGCCTATCTCTCAATCGATATGATTATCGAACGGCTTTCGAAACGGGGCGTTGAAGCATACAAAGGACTTATCATCGATATTGTCGCCAATCATTGGAACACCGATTTTTCCCGAATCAAGGCAATTCACCTTATCGGAAAATACAATATCATCGAAATCGAGGATATTCTCATACAGCTGCTCAAGACGGAAAAACAGTCCGCCATCCTGAAGGAAATCATTATCACCCTGGGCAACCTTAAAAGTAAAAAAGCGGCTCCGGAACTCTTTTCGATACTCCTGGGCAAAAAAAAAGACGATCTCTACAGGGAAGTATTTGCTTTTATTCGAATGATGGATCTGAGGGAATATGTGGAGAAAATCCATAATCTTGTCACGAATGAATGCCACACCGCGGATACATACGGAGAAGAAGGAGAATACACTTATTGTTATGAACTGTCGAAAACCCTCATCAACATGGGAAATAAAAAGGAGGGTTCAAGGCTTCTGAACAAACGACTCGCTTTTCTGAACAACCTGAAAATACCGTTTAGCGGCGACGCGGAAAACGAAGAGAATGAAATTATCAACAGGAACTACTTTTTACGGGAACGGGAGATGCAACTCATCAAGGAGACCTTGAAAGACGAAGCGGAATACGTTGATCATTAACCCGGATATACCGCGGCCAAACATGATACTGGTATAAACGATTTTTTTCCTTTATACTGCATCCATGGAACTTTTCTCTTCCGCCGCCTCCCCCGGATTCGAACCCCTCGCCGCGAGAATGCGCCCGCGAACACTCAATGAGTATGTCGGCCAGGAGCATATAATCGGTCCGGGAAGACTTCTCCGAAGGGCGATCAAGGCGGATCAGATAACATCCGTCATCTTTTACGGCCCCCCCGGTACCGGCAAAACCACCCTGGCACGCGTTATCGCGAATACGACAAAGAGCAATTTCGTTACCATAAATGCCGTTCTTGCCGGCGTAAAGGAAATCCGGGAAACCGTAAAAAAAGCTCAGGATTACCGCGTTGCCTACGATCAGAAAACGATCCTCTTCGTCGATGAAGTGCATCGCTGGAACAAGGCACAGCAGGACGCCCTGCTCCCCTGGGTTGAAAACGGCACGATCATCCTCATCGGCGCGACGATTGAAAATCCCTACTTCGAAGTCAATCGGGCGCTTCTAAGCAGAAGCAGGATATTTCAGTTAAAGCCCTTGACCGCCTTTGATCTCAGGCGTATCGTTCGGATGACGTTCTGCGACACGGAACGGGGGTACGGGAAATTCACGGTCATCTGCGACGATGATGCCCTCGATCACCTCATCCATGTGGCGAATGGGGATGCACGCAGCCTGCTCAACGCGCTTGAACTGGCGGTCGAAACGACCCCTGAGTTATTTCCACCGCCTGACGGAGAAACAATTCACATTACCCTTGAAATCGCCGAACAAAGTATACAAAAAAAGGCGGTCCTCTATGACAAGGAAGGGGACTACCACTTTGACACCGCAAGCGCGTTCATCAAATCATTGCGCGGTTCGGACCCCGATGCCGCCCTCTACTGGTGCGCGAAAATGGTTCACGCCGGTGAAGATCCCCGCTTTATCTTCCGAAGAATGCTTATCTTTGCCTGTGAGGATGTGGGAATGGCCGATCCCACGGCACTCACGATCACGGAAGCGGCGGCCGCCTCATTCGATCGCGTCGGTATGCCGGAAGGACGCTTTCATCTGGCCCATGCCGTGCTTTATCTTTCCACCTGTCCGAAATCCCATTCCGCGTTCGGTTTTTTCGATGCGATAGATACCGTGAGTAACGAGGCGGATATGGATGTCCCGAATCACCTGAAAGACTCGAACAGGGACAAAAACGCTTTCGGTCACGGAAAAGGGTACCTCTATCCGCACGCCTACAGAGATCACTGGGTCGCTCAACAATACCTGCCCGATTCGCTGAAAGGAAGTGTCTTCTATCGGCCCGGAGAAACGGGATATGAGGCGGCCATAAAGACGCTTCTCAACCGCCGGAGGGAAGCCCAGCTCGCCGCCGTCACGGGACAGGCTTCGCCCGAGGTTCTCACCTTTTCCCCGCCGGACAGAACCAGGGACGTGTGGTTCGAGCGGGCGGCAAGCACGCGTTCGGTGATGCTCGGCGACATTCGCGATGAAATATTTTCGGGTATCCCGTTCCGGCGCCATGAAACGGTGCTCGTCCTTTCTTGTAAGGACGGCCTGCTTCTCTGGGAGGCTTTGCGCAAGGTTCCCGAAGGGGGTGTCGTCGGTATTGTCGCCCGCGATGAGGAAAGGAAATCCCTCGAACATTATGCCGGAAGTTTCGCCGAATTCGAAAAACCGATACTGGTAACGGGTGACATCGAGACGGTCGCCTTCGGCGGCCCTGATGGGGATACGGATATAACGCAATTCGACGCGATCGTCGGGCGCAACACCCTCACCGGCCGTACCGATAAACAGATAACGGTGAACCGATACCATTCTCTTCTGTCCGGGGGAGGAAAAATTTCGATTGCCGAAATCATCCCCTCACGGACCCAGAGACTCTCCGGCCTCGAGGAACTCCTTCCGCTGGGCGAAAAACTCCTTGCCGCGATGCGAACCGTGGAGGATGAAGTGTACCATTCACCCGACAATCCCATCGTCAACTGGACGGAAGACGACCTCTATTCACTGTTTCGCGACATGAAGTTCCGCGATATCGAAAAAAAACGAAAGACATACAGGGAGGAACGGTACATCCGTGAAAAGGATATCGAACGGTGGTTCAGGACGGACGGAGGTGAACGGACGGGCTACGGAACGGCCCTCAAAAAGATACTCACGGATTCGGAGTTCGAAGATATGGTTGCCGGTATGAAACGGGAACTGGGGGAAACGAGTGTTGTATGGAAGCATACGGTCGCTTTTCTCAGGGCGGTAAAGTAGCGGGCGCGCCGGTCGTACGCGATACAGGATGGTAACACGATGAAAAAAAGATATCGGGTCTTTACGGCGATGGTTTGTACCGTACTGCTCCATGTCGCCGGGTGCCGCTCGATCGAAGACCTCTTTCCTCCGGATGCCAAAGCGATTGCACCCCGCGATAGCCGCGTATTGCACTATACCGTCGATATGAAAGCACCACATACACATTACATTTCAATTTCAATCCTGACCGACACCGCAATCCCGTCTTTTTTCGACATCGCGATGCCCGCGTGGTCGCCCGGGAAATACAGGATCATGGATTTTGCCCGGCATGTCCGCGATGTGAGGGCGTATCGGAACGGGAGCGGAGAAGAACTTGCGCTGCGGAGACGGGACAAACAGACATGGCGGATATCCGGCCCAGCGCCTGAAGGCATTACCGTCACGTACCGTGTGTACGCAAACTATATGTCGGGGACGTTCAGCCAGCTTCATTCAAACGGCGCGCTCATCAACGGAGCATCGGTCTTTATGTATCCGGTCGCATTACGCCGCCTGCCGATACTGCTTTCCGTCAAACTCCCTGAAGAAAAGGATTGGGAGATCGCGACCGCACTCCCCGCAACTAAAGATCCATTCGTCTTTCATGCCCGGAACTATCTGCATCTTGTCGATTGTCCCATCTCGATCGGTCATATACGGACATACGCCTTTCAAAGTCACGGGAAACGGATTTCCATCGTCTATCAGTCGCCTTTCACCTTCGATTTCGAAGAAAAACTCTCGGACAATTGTCGTCGTGTCTGCGATGCCGCCGGCGACCTCTTCGGCGGGTTCCCCTTTTTTCATTATCGCTTTATCTTTCACTTCAATGTCCGTCCGGGCGAATGGGATGCGATGGAACACCGGTCATCCGCCGTGATTACCGATCCCGAAATGAAGAACACCGGGCGGCACCTTATGGAAAAGACAACGCTGACGGCGCATGAGCTTTTTCACGTATGGAATGTCAAATGCATCCGGCCCTGCTGTTTCGCCCATTATGATTTATCGAAGGAAACGTACACGGAGAGTCTCTGGGTCGTCGAAGGACTCACAAAATATTATCAGTATGTCCTTTTGCTGCGCGCTGGACTCATTTCGAGAAAGGAGTTCAGGGAGAAACTGGAAGCGGTTATCTCCGGATATGAATCGAATCCCGGCCGTACACAGACGTCCCTCAACGACTCATCGTTGCTAACATGGCTCGACCGTTCGGGTCCTGAAGACTCAGACCGTAACAACACGCGAGTCAGCTATTACAACAAGGGCGCGGTAGTCGGGCTGCTTCTCGATCTGCGTATTCGGGGACTCACCGGAGGAGAAAAAGGGCTCGACGATGTTTTCCGTTACCTTTACCGTAATTACTATCTGAAAAACAAATGCTATATGATTGATGATTTCTATACCGTCTGTTCCCGGATCGCCGGTCTGTCATTAGATGACTTTTTTTCCACCGCCGTCAGGGGTGTCGGAGAACTTCCTTATGCACAATGCGCCGCACCCTGTGGGTTTGTCATTGAGAATGCGAACAAGACACCCCGACCCTATTTTGGCGTACTCCTTGATGAATCGGTGATCATAAACATATTTCCCGGTTCACCCGCCGAAAAAGCGGGGTGCCAGAAATATGACCGGATAGACAGACTCAACGGAGAACCATTCAGCGGAGACCTGACAGAAGCATTGAACGGCCTTGCCCCGGGAGACAGGGTCGGCGTCACCGTCAGCCGTAACGGTCTGGAACGCGATATTCTTGTCGACATCGGCTCATCTCTTCCCGTCGATTTTATTTTCAGTGAAAAATCAGCCCTCGATACCGAAACAAAATATATTCGCAACGCCTTTTATACGGGTAAAAAACCTTAAAATCATTCGTTTACGAGTCCATACGTATTAAAAAAGCGGCGTTTCTCCGTACTTCTTCTATTCGGAAGGCGGAGAAACGGGTTTTTCGATCCCGACGACCTCGATGTCGTATTGAAGCGTCTTGTCACAGAGCCGGTGATTGAAATCCACTATGAATATCTTGGGCTTCACCTCCAGAACGGTCCCTTTAATCGGTCTTTTGGTATAGAAATCATAATGAAGATATTCCTCCCCTTTCTTGACGCCCCCATCACGGTATCCCTTTGTCAGGGTTTTGATCCGTTCGTCATTTCTACGGCCATATCCCTTTTCCGGGTCAACGGCAATCTTTTTCTCATCTCCTTTTTCCATACCGATCAACGCTTCTTCAAACCCCTTTACCAGATCCCCCTCACCTACCGTCACCTCAATCGGATCCCCGTCTTTATTCGAAAAAAGCACTTTACCTTTATCTGTTTTTTCCGTATAACGAATTTTAACGACATCGCCTTTTTTTACACTCATCGAATACCTCCCTTAAACATTATCCGGATTTTATTGATATTCCCGGCTTGACCGGGTGATTGGCATACAAAGCGGCATTAATACAATACTATAAGCCAGCGGAAATTTATACAACCCCCACGGTGGCGTAATGACGAACAAGATCAATAAATAACGGAAAGATCGTTACTGAAAAATTTGAGAAAAGGAAATCGCCAACAAGGTCTCTCACAGAGCTTCAAGAGCATACAGAGAAATAATTGTAATCCTCTTCCTCCGTGCCCTCTGCGGGCTCTGTGTGAAATTTTCTTGATGCAAATCTGATTAGAAATCTTATGAATTCAGAATACTTATATATATCAGTCACATACTATTATTCCCGCATACCGCCGGACATGACGGACTTTTACCGTTTCATGCCGGCATTGTATCCCAAAGCGGTAAGCCGGAATCTGCCGCAGGGGAATTCCCCATCGTCATAGTGCCAGATCGCTTCGCCGAAACGGGCGAGGGTGAATCCATTTATTTCCGTACGGGAAACGGCGGATCACGCATGTCCTCTGTGTAATTTTCCATCCGTGTTATACCGCGGTTCCCATCAAACCTGTAGCCGTGTTTGAATTGCGCGCCAAAAAACGAAAACAAGCGATTGCGATAAAATAACGGTAAAAAATCGCTTATCCGGTAAACCGCTACCGGTTTATCTCCAAAACAGTCACCTCGAATTTGATGGTCTTCCCGGCAAAAGGATTATTGAAATCAATCTTGACGTTATCACGATCGATATCGATTATTTTTCCCTTGACGATCCTGCCCGACTTTCTATCCTTGAAATCCAGGACTTCCCCGATATAGATATTTCCGACCGGTACGAGTTCTTTTGAATAATCGATAACGAGTTCATTCCTTTTATTGCCGAACGCTTTTTCCGGAGGAAGCACGGCTTCCCTGGTCTGGCCTTCATGCATATCCATGACGATTTCATCGATACCGGGAATGATCTCCCCTTTTCCCACTTTAAACTCGAGTGAATTATCCCCCTCGTACGAAAACAAATTGCTGCCGTTGAACATTTTCCCCACACATTTTATTTTAACGCTGTCACCTTGTTTTACTTTCATTTGTTTTCCTCCTTCCTCGCGCTATCGCACTAATAAAACGGCGTATAATGACGGAAATACGCCGCAATCTTCTTATATTATATTTAATCATATTTTTCCGTTATTATTCAACACGATTACGAGGATTCATCATCTCCGCTTGACAATTGTTATATTATTTCTAATTTCCCTGTTGCGGCATACGGATGCAATGACATTTTCGGCGAGGTTTCGATGTATCCAATTGACGGTCCTGCCCGAAAGGACGATGATATCGCCTTTCACCGAGACATCGATATCGTCGCTTCGAAAATATTTCAGATCTGCAAGAATATGATGTATTTTTCTTTTAAGTACCTTTTCCTGATCTTTTTGTTTTAATTCGACGCTGGTCGAATCCGTGAAGCGTTTCACAAGCGGATTCGTTGTTATGAGTCTGTTCATCAGGTCTTTTTCGAGCCCCGTCTCGAGTTTTCCGCGTATCGTCACACACCCGTTTAAAACATCAATGTTTAGTTTTTGTTCATCAATGAGCGGATCGATATGGAGGAGATTATTCAGATGAATCGCAAGGAGTTCGTCGTTTGTCTTTTCGGGATATCGCTTTACGGTAATCCGGTCTTCTATGCGTCTTCCTCCTGAGAATGCGTTAATGTCGGCGAGCATCTTGTTTTTTCGCGCCTCATCATCGAGTATCCCGTTCAAAATGATTTCGTCATCCTTTACCTCAAACGATATCCTGGAAATATCCATATTGTTATCGAGACAATAATCGAGAATTCTGTTCTTTAAATCGGTTTCTTCCGTCATGATAACGGTCCCTTTTTTATAATATGACACACCGCCCGCTGCATGTGTATTACGTAAATCCCTATATTGCTGATGTTATTATACATATTCCAATGACAAACTTGAACGAGAACACACTCCCATTCGGCTTTCAGCCGTCGATTTCGGCTTTCAGCCGTCGATTTCGGCCTTCAGCCGTCGGTTTCCATTATCGCGAGACTGCGGGGCGGCAAAACGATATTTCCTTCATTGAAACCGATATTGCCGGATGAGGCGAGGAGAATTTTCCCTTTGTACCCTTTATCAATCCGTATTGTTTTATCCGATATATTGCAAAAAACAAGAAAATTGTTTCGTTGAATGACCATCCACATCCGGTCCGGATCGAAGGTGACGTTTCCGCCGCCGAACCTTCCGCACGAGAGACCGGGATGTTTTTTCCGCAGAGTTATAAGCGATTCATACCAGTCGTGAAGCTCACCATGCGGTTCCCGTTCCATTTCCTCCCACCTGAGGCGCGAACGGAGAAAGGTTTCCTCTTTTTGCGGATCGGGGATATCCTCGGGTCTCCATCCGAACCCGGCAAACTCTTCCCTTCTCCCCCTGACCACTGCCTTACCCAACTCCTCGTCCCCGTGATCGGTAAAATAAAGAAAAGGGGTGGAAGCCCCCCATTCCTCCCCCTGGAAAATAAGGGGAACGAACGGCGACGTCAAAACTAAAGCCGCCGCAATTTTTACTTTTTCTTTATCGACGAGATGCCCGATACGGTCCCCCTTTGCCCTGTTTCCGATTTGGTCGTGATTCTGACTGAAAACGACGAACCTTTCGCCCGCGCGTTCGGGGACCGGTCTTCCGTGGTTTCGTTTTCGGAAACCGCTGTACTGTCCGGTATACACATATCCGTGACAATAGGCCCGAATGAAGTGCTCGATGGACCCGAAATCGCCGTAATACCCGTTTTTTTCTCCGGTAAGCATTGCATGAAGGGCGTGGTGAAAATCGTCATTCCACTGCGCGTCAAGCCCGTATCCATGGGCGTCCCTCGACAAAATCAAACGGGGATCATTAAGGTCGCTTTCCGCGATCAGCGCCAGATTTCTTCCCGTTTCCGTTTCCAGGGCGTCTACCGCCACTGATAATTCCTCGAGAAAGTGAAGCGCCGACCTGTCGTGGATTGAATGAACCGCGTCGAGTCTGAGGCCGTCAAAATGATAATCCCTGAGCCACATGAGGGCATTGTCGATATAAAATCGTCTTACTTCATTACTGTACGCCCCGTCGAAATTGACCGCGTTCCCCCACGGGGTTTTATACATATCGGTGAAATACGGAGCGAAAAAACCGAGGTAGTTTCCTTCCGGGCCGAGGTGGTTGTAGACCACATCGAGAATAACGGCCATGTCCTTACGGTGGCACGCGTCGACGAGGTGTTTGAGGGAATCCGGTGTGCCGTACGCGCGGTGCGGAGCGAACAGATTGACGCCGTCATAGCCCCATCCCCGCAGGCCGGAATAACCGGCGACGGGCATCAGTTCAAGATGAGTGATACCAAGATCTTTCAGGTAATCCAGTTTTGAAATACACCCGTTGAAGGTTCCTTCGGACGTAAATGTGCCGATATGAAGTTCGTAGATGATTGCTTGAGAAAGCGGTATTTGCCGGAATCCCCCATCGTGCCATTCAAATAAATCGTGGTCGACCGCCGATGACGCCCCATGTACTCCCCATGGTTGAGAAAGCGAACGGGGATCGGGGAGCGGTTTGCTTCCGTCGACGTAAAAATAATATCCCCCCCCCAATGAGGCTTCCGGCAGCTCGCTTTTCCACCACCCGCCGTCTTCTTTTCGCATCGCAAAGCGTCTGTCGCCCGCGACAAGTTCCACCTTACGGCTAAAAGGCGACCAGACGGATATTCGTCTTTTCATGGGCCGCCGCCTTCTTTTTCCCTCACTAAAAAGGCCACGGGGAAATCACGGAATATTTCGGCGATACTCGTAAAGCCCTCCCCGTAAAGACGGCCGTCATACACATTTTTCCACCGTCCCTCACCGAGTTTGATTTCCGTATCATCCCAAAGACCGCCGTTTTTTTTAATCAGCCGCGGTACGACGGTAATGCAATTCTCACCCCGCATAAAAGCGACGACATGATCGCTCTTTCCGCCTTTGACCTCGGCCGGTTTGTATGATGCGTTGTGGAAATACTCCGGGTGTTCTTTCCTGACATTCAGTGTTTTATATATGAGCCATAATTTCGGGTGTCCGTTATCGATGTGGTCCATTACCTCTTCCGCTTTCATCGCTTCGCATTCGCCGAGGATTTCCATTCTCCGCCTGAAATCGACTGCCCGTCTATTGTCCGGATCGACAAGACTCAAGTCCCACAGTTCCGTGCCCTGGTAAATATCCGGAACGCCCGGGGCCGTCAGCTTGAGGAGTGTCTGCGACAGTGAGTTGATTCTCCCGGCGGTACTTATTTCAGAAACAAACGATCTTGTATATTCCAGAAATGTCTCATTGTTCAAAATCGTCTCGATGAACTCCCTGCATACCTCCTCGTAATGAGAATCCGGTTGTGCCCAGGACGAGTGAATTTTCGCCTCTCTCGCCGCTTTTTCAGTGAAAGCCGCAAGGCGTTCCGCGGTAATCGGCCATGCGCCGACGATCGTCTGGTAGAGGAGGTATTCCATGTTCCTGTCCGGTATGCCGTCTTTTCTGAACCCCTCATTGTTCTGGGCCGCATTGATTACGTACATCGTCCACTTATCCGGAATCTCCGAAATAACCGCCAATCTCGCCCTCACATCCTCACTCCGTTTCGTGTCGTGAGTCGAGGTCGTCGTCATGGTATGGGGAAACTCCTCGGAGACAAGGGTCATATAACGGTGAAAGGATTCGACGGCGGTGCCGAATATACCGGGGTCGCCCCCGACCTCATTCAGCATCACGAATCTGTTGTAACAATAAAACGCCGTGTCCTCGGCGCCCTTCGCCATTACCGGTCCGGACATCTGCTGCAGACTCAGGGCGAACTCTTTCGCTTCTTTATCACCGGTTTCCAGAAGCACGATCGAATTAAGAAAATCAAAAAGAAGCGGATCGATGTCTTCCCTCATCTTTTTCGCACGCGCGATAGTCTCGTCGATCATTTTCCTGTCGATATCGGATACCTTATTCCCGTCGCTGTCCCTGACATATGTCCGGTAAACGGGCAGCAACGCGATATATTCAACGATGGTCGCCTTGACTTCTTCCCGGATAAAATCCCTGTACATCCTGTCTTCTCCGCATAACCTGAATAGCTGCTCGGTCAGCCTGTTCACGTCGCTCGCGAGAATTTCCTTCATCACCATTTTTTTCTTTTCGTAAAGTATCGTCGCGTAATCACGTTGTTCGCCGGTAAACCGGGAGTAGAAACCGTCGAGAAGGCTTTCTCCGCCGGGATCGACATAAAGTCCGCCGGCGTAATTGAGAAAATCATAGCCGGTCGTCCCATGGACCGGCCATGACCGCGGCAGGGATTCACCCCGGTGAAGAATTTTCTCGGCGATAACCCACAAATCGGGCGCCTTTCCCCTTAACCGTATGAAATATACTTCGGGATCGCGCAGCCCGTCCGGGTGGTCGACCCGCAGCCCGTCGATTTTTTTCTCCTCGATGAGACGGAAAACGAGTTCGTGCGTATCCGCGAAGACTTCCTCGTCCTCCATTCGTAACGCGACGAGATTGTTGATATTGAAAAATCGCCTGTAACCGAGATCCGTACGCGCCAGTTTCCAGAACGCAAGGCGGTAATTCTGTAAATCAATGAATCTGTCCATCCGGTCACTGTCCGAGTTCAATAACTCGATTTCCTCGTCGATCAGTCTCCTTACCGCCGGTTGTTCGGTAATTATTCGATCGAGGATGCTTATAAGGATACCCTTGTCTCGCCTTCTTCTTCGCGTTTTTACCCTCTCCGTCAGATCCGGATTGGGAAGGTAGTGCAGTGCGCTGACGACGAACCCGAGTTCATCCGATTTTGATTTGTTTGCCACCGGCATCAATATTTCGATTAGAGACTTGGGCGCCGCGGGAAAGATATAATCGTAATACCGGATCAGGAACCTGTTTTCCCTCCGTTCGCAGAAGATCTCCCCTTTTTCCAGTACCTTGCCGTAATGATCGCCCAATATAGGCAGGAGGACCTTGTTGTCCGGCCTGTCCTGCGGATATTCCCAGTCAACGTCAAAATATGTCGAATACGAACTGGACGGGCCGTTTTCGAGGACGTCCCACCACCACTTGTTTTCGGGTCCATGAATGGCCATGTGATTCGGGACGATATCCATGACAATACCCATCTTCTTTTTTCTGAGTTCCCTGAAGAGTCTCGTGTACGCCTTCTCCCCTCCCAGTTCTTCGTTTATCAGGGTATGGTCGACGACGTCATAGCCGTGTCTGCTTCCCGGCACGGCCTGAAGATACGGTGAGGCGTATATATGACTGATTCCCAGTTTATCGAGATAATCAACCTGTGCCGTCGCATCGTCAAAGGCAAAATCCCCGTGAAGCTGCAAACGGTATGTGCTTGATGGTATCGCCATTGCTTATTCCTTTTTCTGTAATACGACAAGACTTCTGTCTTTTACGTCTATTTTTCCCCGTGCTTTGAGAGTGATTTCCCTGTTCATCCAGCCCCGGGCTGTGTCCAGCACCACTTTCCAAACCCTCCCCCACGTTTTGTCCGGAAGGATGAAGGGAAGGGGTTCGTGGTGTGAATTGAACAGCAGATAAAACGAATCATCGACAATCGGCCTGCCCCGTTCATCCTGCCTGGATATCGCCTTGCCATTGAGGAATACACCGATGGATTTCGCGAATCCTTCCCCCCAATGATTTTCTTCCATCTCATCTCCTGCGATGGTAAACCATCCGATATCCTCCACATTACTCCCGTGGATGAATCTGCCTTTAAACCAGTGCCGCCGCCTGAAGACGGGATGGTCCTGTCTGAACCGGATGAGGCGTGTCGTGAAATCAAGCAGTTCCTCGTCTTTTTTGTCCCAATGAAACCAGGTGATGTCATTGTCCTGGCAATACGCGTTGTTGTTGCCGCCCTGCGTCCTTGAGATTTCATCGCCGCCCAAAAGCATCGGTACGCCCTGAGAAAGCATGAGGGTGGTTAAAAGGTTTCTCTTCTGCCGGTTCCGCAGCGCGATAATGTCCGTGTCGTCCGTTTCACCCTCCACGCCGCAGTTCCACGATCTGTTTTCGTTTTCACCGTCGCGGTTGTCCTCGCCATTGGCTTCATTGTGTTTCTCGTTATATGAAACGAGATCGTGCAGCGTGAACCCGTCGTGACAGGTAATGAAATTAATACTCGCGAAGGGAAGCCGGCTTGTATTTTCGTAGAGATCCGAACTGCCCGTTATTCTGTAGGCGAACTCATTGAGGGTTTCATCCGTTCCCCGCCAGAAGTCACGGATGCAATCCCGGTATTTCCCGTTCCATTCGGACCATCCGGTCGGAAAATTACCGACCTGGTACCCCCCTTCCCCAACGTCCCATGGCTCCGCGATAAGCTTTACCTGGCTTATCACCGGGTCCTGCTGGATAACATCGAAAAAGGCGGACAATTTGTCGACGTCGTGGAGTTCCCGCGCGAGCGCCGAAGCCAGGTCGAAACGGAACCCGTCGACATGCATCTCTTCGACCCAATACCGCAGCGAATCCATGATGAGTCTCAGGACGGCGGGATTCCTCATATTGAGGCTGTTTCCGGTTCCCGTATAATCGATATAATAGCCGGCGTCTTCGGGTGAAAGACGGTAATACGCCGAATTGTCGATTCCCTTGAAGGAAAGCATCGGCCCCAGATGGTTCCCCTCCGCCGTATGGTTGTACACCACATCGAGAATCACCTCTATTCCCTCTTTATGCAGCAGCTTTACCATATTTTTGAACTCCGTGATGCGGATCACCGGATCTTCATGCATCGCATACTCGTTATGTGGTGAAAAGAAAGAAAGGGTGTTATAGCCCCAGTAATTCCTGAGTCCCTTTTCTTTCAGGTGCCCGTCATGGATAAACTGGTGGATCGGCATAAGTTCGATGGCGGTAATCCCGAGTTTTTTAAAGTACTCGATGGAAACCGGATGGCAGAGGGCATTGAACGTCCCGCTTATTTCCGAAGGGATCTCCGTATTCAGATATGAAAAACCCTTGACATGCACTTCATAGACAATCATTTCAGACCACGGCAACCGCGGTTTATGATCCTCGGTCCAATCAAAGTAAGGATTGATGACCACACCCTTTGGAACGAACGGGGCACTGTCCTTTTCATTGATACCGTTTTCTGCGAGAAAGGGAAATATCGCATCATTCCACCTTATCGCGCCCTTGATCGCCTTCGCGTAAGGATCGAGCAGCAATTTCGAGGGATTACACAGCAGACCATTGTGCGGCTCCCAGGGACCGTAGACTCGATAGCCGTACATCTGTCCGGGATAAATGGTCGGGATATAGGCGTGCCAGCACCCGCCGGTCACTTCGGGCATCGGGACCCGTATTTCCCGTTCCTGTTTATCGAACAGGCACAGTTCAATTTTTTCAGCTATTTCCGAGAATATCGAAAAATTGGTACCCGCCCCGTCGAATGTCGCGCCCAGGGGATACGGATTTCCGGGCCATACTTCCATAGTCATCTCCCGCTTTCATTTATACTATAACCAGGCGGCCGGAAAAGCCGGACGATTCGGGCATTTCCGAAAACGATGCGGCACTTTTACCGCTGCCGATGATGTCAATGATCGTAACAGTCATAATACAATAAATGAAGTTTCTCTCATTTTAATATCACTGTCAATACCCGCTGCACGGGATATATTCCAGCGTTTTCAATGGTAACAATACCCGTCATGATACTGTATTGCCGTATTCCCTGATCTATTGACGTTTTTCCATCGGCGATACAAGAATGAGAAACCGGTCAACAGAAAGGCGAATCTGATGATCGAAATTTCCAGACAATGTGGGTATAGTATTCCAATGACTATGGTTACGCCTTCGATCGTGAAAGACTTCGTATACACCCTGGCTGCACCATTGCTGCAAATAGATGTGGGGAGAGATACACGGCTTTTCAGTATATTCAATATCGATACCTTTGAAATCATCTTATTCGTCGCGATCCTCTGTGTTCTCCTTGTATTCCTGATTGCCGGGTCGGTCATGCAAACAAAAGCGATCCGAAAGCGATTGATAAAACGATCGGAAGACATTGTCAAAAGCGTCTCGTTAAGACTCGGATTGTCGGAACGGGAAAGAGATATGCTCAGGCGGCTCGAATCCGAGATTCGCGGGGGTAAATACAAAAAATACCTTCTCGTGACCGATCCCGTCTTTTTCAACACGGCCGTCCATAACTACCTCCAAAAAGACAAATCACATGAAGCGCTTATCGCAGCGCTTAGGATTCGATTGGGTTTCACCGTTTTCAGCGACGAAAGCACGGTACACTCGACGGCCGATCTCATAACGGAGTTGCCCGTCTATATCGTACACGGGAAGAATCATTCGTTTCACGGAAGAATAACCGGACAGGAAGTCACCGGCGTCAGAATCAGAGTTGAGAAGATACAAGGCGATATCCTCGTTTCAGGGGAACCCCTTCGTGTTTTTTTCGCGAAAAAAAACGGTATCTTTTATTTTAATTCATCGATCCTTTCCGTTCACGGCGATACGATCCTCATCAGACATACCGAAGACGTCATGAAACTTCAGCGGAGAAAATATTACAGAAAAAGAATGAAGGAGCGGGTGAAAATCAAACACGGGGGTGAGATGAAATCGCCGCTTTCGACCTTACTCATCGATCTCGGCGGGGACGGGGCGACATTATGGAATCCCCATAAACGTTACGGGGAAAACGACAATGTCGTTCTTTTTCTCACGCTGAAAAAAATGGACCGGCTGGCGCTCAACGCGACCGTCGTCCGGGTCTCGCATGACAGGAAATACCTTCACGTCAAATTTCATCATATCCCGGACGCCGACCGCGACCGTATATTCAATTATCTGTTCACGGATCATAAAAAAGCAGAGTCTCCGGTATGACCTCGATATTTCCGGACGCCTGATATGATAGCAAGAGTGCTTTGCATATGAAGAAAAACGCGATTGTTACCGCTTCGGACAGGAAGTACGGCGATGTACTCATAGAGAACTGGTTCGCATCGATACAGGACAATATCGATCTGACCGATATCGATGTCTGTGTCATCGATTACGGCATGTCCAAAGCGCAGCGTTTTTATTTGAAAGAACACAACGTGCTGCTCTTTATCGCACCCAACGACGGGCATGTCGTTATCCTTCGATACAGGGACCTGAAAGCGATACTCCTGACGTACAATTTCGATCAGGTCCTCTTGTGCGACAGCGGCGATATCATTTTTCAGACGGATATCTCGCATTTATTCCTGGAAAACGGGGATTCCTTCAGGGCGGTATATGAAGATATCAAATCTCCCTTTTCACTGTTTATTACCGACGAGTTTTTTCGCAAAGATATGAAAAAAGAGATCGAACGTAGTTTTATCGAAAACAGAATGATCAACGCCGGCTTCGTGCTGGGTCCGCGAATGAAGATGCTGCAGCTCTGTCAACGCATTGAAGAAAGCATAAAGAATAAAAGAAAATTCGGGCCCGACCAGCTTGTCGTCAACTATGTGCTTCATAAAGAAGGGTTTGTTCCCCTTCCGACCATATACAACTTTGTCATCAATACGTCCCTGACTGATATCTATATTTCCGACGGCGTCTTTCATACAATGGACGGCACCGTCATTCCCGTTGTCCACAATTCGGGACATTTTGATTTTATCAGGCCCGTCGAGAATTTCGGATACGGCAAAGATCACAATATATTGAAAAAGGACATGTACGGGGCATTGAAAAAACTCCTCAAATCAAGCGACAACCTCTATAAAACACACAATGATTTCTTGACGATAAGAAAAAAAATTTCCGCCTCACTTGCACGAATGGCAAAAAAGATAAAAAAGAGATACCGGCAATCCAAAAAGATCATTTCCGAAGAGCTCGATAAACTGAATATCGAATAATCCGGACTTTCTGCGAACGGCCGGAATTTTACCGATCATGTCCCTAAAATGAAGCGGTATCCTTCAACACCTTCCTGGCGTTCTTTTCAGTCAACCCGTATTGCGGATCCAGGGCCGTGAAATCAGCGTAGACGGTAATGGAGGGATCCCCGTAATACACCGTCACCCACCCCGAATCGATATACACCCTGTCGCTGTCACGGGTGGAATTCGAGACATAAAGCCCGGAACTGTGGGGGGTGGCCGAATACACGATAATTCGCAATAAATCGATGGATATCGCGTTCGATTTTATCATACCCGTCACCCTCGCCTGTCTGCTTCCACTCACGGTCCTTGCCGACACATCGAGGGTATAGGCGACCTTGTAGGGAATCATGAAGGTGTTTGTGATGTTCGGATATAAATACGAGATGACCGCTTTATCTCCCGTGCTGAGTCCGGACAGATACGGCTGATTCTGATAATCCATGACCGATTTGCCGTCGTACGGCCCGTATTTTTCACCGTATCCGGACCGGTAATCGTCCGCCCAGTTCGCCGTACTCTGCGAATCCGTCCTCGCGTGCTCGTGCGCGAGTCCGAGACTGTGTCCCAATTCATGGGTAAACAGCCCCACCATCCTGTCATAGGTGGTGTAGGTGTTATTAATCGTTCGCGTGTTTATCTTGATCTCGTACGGATCGGTATCATGCGGAAAAAACGACGAAGCGGTATAATCTTCCGTCGTATACACCTTTTTGACCGTGAAAAGGGGTGACGACGGCACTTCCCTGAACGTCACCCCCGCGGCGGCCATCCATATTTCCGTTGCCTCGCGAAAAGCGTCCCTCACCTGCGTATCCGTCAGGTACCTTGTCGTCATCGTCGTCGAAAAACCGTATGTCAGATTATCTCTTTCGGTCATACTCCAGGTAAAATATTCACCCCTGGCGTTGACGGCGATATTGCCGCGGCCGCCATTTATTCCGTATCGAAGGTACATCGATTCTACCCTGCTTTTCGACATGGCGATATCACCTTCGAACAGGTAGGAATCCCCCGCTTCCGTGAAATTGTTCCGTTCGAGAAACTCCGCGAACGACAACCCCGCCACCCCCGTCACGTCATCATCTGCCGGCCTCAAATCACAGCTTCCAAAAAGAATTACCAGAACAAGCATGAAGCCGGCTACCGATATTTTTTTCATCGCACGACTCTCCTTTCGATTTATTTTTACGTTTGATTGTCAATACACCATATCGACGGATTTATGGCAAGCGTTTTTTTATTGATCGTTCATAGTCGAAAGCGGGCCGTACGGCCCCAACAACTCCCGAACCAGCCTCGTCGTCAACCCATCCCGGATATCTTCAAGATCGCGTATTTTTGTCGAACCGGGAATGTCCGGCGGGAGTGCGAGAATTCCGTTCAGGGTTTCGGGGGTCATGCCGAATCCTTTAGCGACATCGGCAATGGTCATGGCAGGCTCGATTTCTTCGGCCTTCATTTCCGTACGGACCGGATCGCGGTCCGCCTGGAC
Source organism: Spirochaetales bacterium (assembly GCA_016930085.1). Taxonomy (NCBI): domain Bacteria; kingdom Pseudomonadati; phylum Spirochaetota; class Spirochaetia; order Spirochaetales; species Spirochaetales bacterium. The sequence continues at coordinate 16,977 of JAFGHO010000106.1, read as the reverse complement.
CGGATCGCGGTCCGCCTGGACCGGATCATGGTCCGCCGCGCCGTCATCGAACACCCCGGCGATACGGGCCGAGACGAGCGGCGTAAAAAAGAGGGCCAGCGCGATAACCGCGCCCGCGGCCCTTCCGGCAATGCCGACTCTTGAGCCGGGCAGTGAGAGGGAAAGACCGCCGCTTACGGGACAGGCGCCGACGCATTCCCCGCAGCGGTTGCAGCGGGTATCCGAAACCGATGTTTTCTCGTGGATCCGTATCCTCATCGGACAGGCGCCGCTGCATTTACCGCAGCCGACACAGGCTTTCCGATTCCGCCTGATTTTCCATGGAGAAAAAAGCTGAACGATCCCCTGAACGGCGCCAAAGGGACACAGCCAGCGGCACCATGGACGCTCGGTAAAGAGTGAAGCGATCAAAACAACGGCCAGCACAAGGATGGCGGTCGGGAGGGCATCGCCCGTCCAGAAGTGAAAGAGGGCGTAATAGGGATCGACATTGACGAATACTAAAGCGAGCGACTGCCAGGTCTTGACGAGCACAAGCCCAAGCACGATAAATCTGAGGAATCCCAGCGCATAATCGATTTTCCGCGGAATGAACCTGTTGAACCGCTTTCCGAAAATTTTTCTTCCCGCTTTCCCTATCCATTCCTGAACCGAACCGAGCGGGCACAGACGGCTGCAGAAAAGGGGACCGAACACCAGGGTCATCCCCAGCGCACCGAGCAGCACCCAGAAATTGGAGGGAAATGTCTTTGGGATAAACTCTCCTTCAATGACAAGCCTGCCCGCGGTTTCAACCGCCCCGAAAGGGCACACAGCGTGAAGCCCGGGGACGGAGGCGGGGGAAAAAGGGAGGATTATACCCCGTTCACCGAGGGTTTTCGCCGCCACAAGCCAGAACACAAAAAGCAGAAAGAGTACCTGGATAACGGCCTTTATTGCCTTTCCGATCGATTGATGACGAGATTTCATCGGTCTATTCCTTTCCTTGTTTCCTTGAACAAGACACCCGGTATAAAACCGGTCATATCCGGCGGACACGGACCGCGGCGGCCGGCACCATCGTCCGGACCGCCGCAGACCCGGTATCCTCCCGGCGGACACATCGATAAAAACCGCCGTGTCCCAGCCGGTACATACCTATCGTACCGTGAAACCGAGATACTCATCGTAGCCGCCCTTCGTGCATTCCCGGAGGACTTCAAGCGCGACGTCGCCTTTTAATGCGGCTTCGAAGACGAGATCGGCCGAATACGTCCGTGAACCGGTTTTCTTCCATATCACGGGCTCCTTTAGCAGAAGCGGAAGATAATCTTTTCCGGTTTTCCATTTTTCTTCTTCGAGCAAAAAAACGGTATCCTCCGCCGGGACCAGGCAGTTGCCGTGATCACTGGTAAAATCGACCTTCAGGGAGTAGGTTTCACCGATATCGAGTTCCGCGACGCCGCCGGGCCGAATTCGCAGGGTATTGCCCCCGGTATCGGTAAGGACATAATCCAGAACGCAGGCCTCGGCCCGGACGACACCGAAACCGAAAACGGCAACCATAATAACCGCACAAGCTGTATACCGCATTGCCTCCTCCTATCTGTTTCCGCCGGTTCCCCTGCCCGTGCCGCCGCCTGCCGGACGGTTCCGCCCATTCCCGCGGCCGGCCCAGAGCGGACGCCCGTCGTCCCCCCGGAAGGCATACACCTCGTCCGCCAATGTAATCGCGACCGGGGCCGCATCCATGTCACAGACGAATCCTTTCACCACCGCATGGTCCCGGACATCCGCGGGGAACCCGATTTCCGTCGAATACCAGTCCGGACCAAGATGAATCGAATAGACCACGCTTCCCGTATCGAGATAGTACTCGGCGCCGTCGCTGTACAGCGTCCCATCGAGTTCATGGTATTCGCCCCGGTCGACCACATCCCTGCCTTCCGCGGTTCCATAAAAAGCGGCGGCGATCACAAGTGCCATTACCAGAAAACTCAAACGTAATGTCTTCATCATATACTCCTTAAAGCGATCTTTTCTGCCGGACATACGCCCGGCATGTAACAAGGCGCCCATCCGGCCGCCGGGCCGGGGTGGTTCCTCATCACAATGAAAACATATCCGTTTCCCATGGAGACCGTTTGAAGAGAATGTGAAGAGTATGTGAAGAAAAAGCCAAAATCCGCATGGAAAGAGAGGCTTCGTTCCGGCATGGTTTCCTCAGGCGTGTTCCGCCGTATCGTACTTGAATTCCATAAAAAAAAGCAATACATTTATCATGTCGGAGGAATAGTCATACCCGGCGGAACCGGCTTTCATGCGAAAACGCGAAAAACTTCTTTTTTATATGATACCCTTTGCCTTTTTCCTGCATTCCTGCGATATCGCCCTCTACAATCCGTTTATCGAAGACACATACAAACCGAAAACCACCCCGGTACCGGCGATGGCGGCGGCATCCCCGGTCATGAATCCGGCCGGGGGCACCTATGATTCCGATCAGAGCATCGACATCACCTGCGAAACAGCCGGGGCCGTTATCCGCTACACGACAGACGGGACGGAACCGAATGAGGACTCCCCCGAGTTTACCATACCGATAATCGTAGCCGGAAACGGGACAACGATGACGATAAAAGCCTTTGCCTCGAAATCCGGCATGTCCGACAGCGCCGTCACTACCGAATACTATACGATCAATGACGGCCAGGTGTCCACACCGTCCATGAATCCGCCGGGGGGTACCTATGAATCGGATCAAAGCGTCACAATCGCCTGCTCCACCCAGGACGCGACCATCCGCTATACCACGAACGGTGACGACCCGACGGCCCTGTCCCCCGTTTACACGGAACCGGTTCCCGTATCGAATCATAATACCGATATGATCATAAAGGCGTTTGCGACAAAGACCGGAATGCTCGACAGCCCCATCCGAACGGAAAGCTATTCGATCCGGTACCCGGTGATTACCGGCATCACCTCGACGACCGGTGACGGGATCTACGGGACCGGTGACGAGGTAAACGTGACGGTCGCCTTCAGCGAATCCGTGATCCTTTCCGGCGGCACGCTGAACATCACGCTCGATGCGGGCGCGGTCGCCTCCGTCGATCCCTTCGGTCCGGAGGATACGGTTTCGTGCACATACACGATCGCATCCGGAGAATCGAGCGCCAGACTCGATGCGACCGGCGTCGAACTCGACGGGGGTCTGCTTACCGATACATCGGGCAACCCCGTCTACACGGGACTCCCGTCCGTCACTATCGCCGACGGAAGCGACATCACGGTCGACGGAATCGCCCCCGTTATATCGGCATTTACCCTCACAAGCGGTTCTCCGTCGACAAGCCACTTCATCACTTTCAGCATGGACGGTACCGACGGCGGCAGCGGTATCACCCACTGGCTCGTCAATGAGACTGGAACCAAACCCTCCCCCGTCGATCCGGGATGGGTTTCCGAAAAGCCGGGAACATACAGAACCAGTCCGGGCTACGGGACCAAGACAATATACGCATGGGCGAAAGACGCAGCGTCGAATGTCGGCGAGGCAAACGCGAATTCACATTTCGGGGTGGTGATCGAATATACGGGCGCATCGAGCTGGAGCTTCGAGGAAAACGAACCCTCCGAGGACCTTCCCACGGGCGCCGCGATCGACTACGACGACAACATCTATATCGTGGGTCTCAAACAGAACGCGAGTTCCGACTGGAAGATCATCAAACTCCTGCCGGACGGAAGCGAAGACACCTCTCACTGGAACAAGGAGATCGACTGGTACGGGGGTTCGGACTGCGCACAGTCCGCGGTAACGGATTCGGCGAACAATGTCTATGTCTGCGGATATCTGACAAACGGTTCGGACAATATCTGGGGCGTGAAAAAATTCGATTCCGAAGGCGCCGAATGCTGGACAAAGGAATGGAACTACGGGACGGGAAGCGACATCGCGCAGGGTATCGCGATCGATTCCGAAGACAATGTGTATGTGGCCGGCTTCATTACGAACGGCTCCGGCAACCTCGACTGGTGGATGAAAAAATACTCTCCGGACGGCACGGACGACACGGAGAACTGGAACTTCGGGTTCGACGGCGGCTACGGAAGCGACACGGCGGTATCGGTCGCGACCGACTCCTCGGACAATGTCTATATCGCGGGCACTATGACAAGCTCGAACGGGGATGTCGACTGGATGGTCAGGAAATACGGCGCAAACGGTGCTTTCGTATGGGGCTTCCAGTACAACCGGGCCGCGAATCACAAAACAGACAAGGCCTACACGGTTACCGTGGATTCGGCCGGCGGCGTGTACGCGGCAGGATACTCCACCGACAGTTCCGACGGCATCGACTGGGCCGTCAAGAAATTCAATACGTTGGGTGACGAAGACACGACGAACTGGGACAAGACCGTGGACAATGGGACGAACGACGTCGTCTGGGGAATCGGAACGGACTCGAACGACAATGTATATGTCGGCGGCAGGCTGCTTTTTTCCGACAACGACTGGGCGGTGATCAAATACGATTCGGCCGGCACCGAGTTGTGGCGGGACGTGATTACCAACACGGGCTCCGACTGGTGCCGCGCCATTGTCGTCGATTCGATGAATTACGCGTACGGGATCGGGGGCATGTACCGCTCGGGAGGCGGCTCCGACTGGTATATCAAAAAATACTCACCATAGCGGCCTTATATTTTTATAGCGTCTGTTTCGACATGAAGAGGTCCGCAAGCGGAACGTTGAGCGCGGATTGGCGCGGATATTCATCCGCCGGATTGGCGTACAGTCCGAAAGCGGTCTCGTGGAAGGTATGGTAATTGTAATTGACGTTTTCCTTTCCGAGTATATCGAGCATGGCGCCAACCCAGGAAAGACCGCCGCGGTTTTCCCTGAAGCTGTCGGTAATCGTCCCGAACTCGCCGAGATAAAGCGGCAGGCCGTTTTTTCGGGAAAAAGCGGCGTATCTTGAGACGAGCGCCCGGAGGTAGTCCCTGTTCCAAGTGTATATATCGCCGTCGCACGAATAGAAGTCGACGCGGAAACGGACCGTTGCCCCCGAGGCGACATCGTCACCCCTGATTCTGCCGCTTATTTTATACCGGTACCCCTGCCTGACGATAAAAACACGGGCGTTGCTCGAGACGGCGTCGTCTGTCGTGCCTGAAATTCGAAGACACGCCCCCCCGCTCGAACCGGAGACACCCGTTGCGATGCCCCCGCTTCCCGAACCGTCTGCCGACCAGAAGTACCATTCGCTTCCGGTGCCGACCGGAATGTCCGCCGCTTCGCGCACGAATCTCCCGTCCTCATCGTAGGCTTCCACGACGAAGTCATCGGCATAGACCGTCCCGTTCTTCCCGATCGAATGCGCCTGAACGACCGCCCTGCCCAGACGATAAGCGGGATCGGTAACCCGGTAGAGATTCCCTTCGAGGACCGTCCATGAAGAGGTGCCCGTCGGGGCCTGCGGGTTGCCGCCGGCAAAGCCCGCCCACTCCCCCGCCCCGGCGACGACGCGGTTCGGATCGGGAAAGACGGAAAATTTACCGGCTGTCGATTCGACCCAGCCGGCGTTCTGGTGCGTGAAAGCGAACGGTTCGTACATGTGATATTCGTAAACGATGTTGTTTTCCGGCCCCGGATCGTCAAGACCGGCGGGAAAGTAAAGGTTGTCCTCATCGGTCTGTGTCGATTCCGATTTCAACCAGTTGGCCCGTTCGACAAAGATGAGATGATACGGGTCGACCTCCCGTATCGCGTCGATGATCTCCTGGGCGAGCGCCTTCCATTGCGGCACCCCTTCAAGGGGGACCGGTTCATTGACCAGGCCGTAGCCGATGATGTAATCCTCGTTCCTGTAACGGCGGGCGATCTCCTTCCACAGCGCGATAAGCCTGAGCTGGTTTATCCTGTCCGACCAGAGTGCATCCCCGTTCCCGTTTGACTGGAACCCGCCCTGCGGGTAATGCATGTTGAGGACGAGCCGTATGCCGTACGTCCGCGCGGCCGCGATGTTCGCATCGAGCCATGCAAAACCGCCGTCCTTGTATTGGTAATGGCGCGTGTCGTCTTCGAAAATACCGTAATTCATGTAAAAACGCACCGCGTTGAACCCCATTCCCGCGATTCGCCCGTAATCATCCGCCCGGTGGTGGGTAAAACCGGCGGGTGACGGCGGGTTACCCCATACATGATTCCCGAAGGAGATCCCCCTGATGAGAAAGGGTGTTCCCTGCGGTGTGGCAAGGCGCGCGGCGTCCGTTTCGTCGATCCGTATAAAGTTGTCAGGTCCCCCCGGCGAACCGGGGTATTCCGGCCAGTTGTCCCAATACGATCCGGTCGCACAGCATATAATCCCTGAAAGCAGGACCACGGGAAAAAGAAAAGCGGTATAGTGCAGTATGTATGACCCCATATACCCTCACTATATCGCAAACAGGATGAGTATTCAAGAAATCTCAGCATGCTGATTTTTGTCCGCCGTACCGCGTCGAACCTTTTGTGGCGCTTGTAGGACCTGCAAAGCAGGTTTATAAAGGTGCCCTTATTTATTTTTCGCGTTTTTAAGCATTGATCGAATCGTTACCCGGGAGCCGTATCCTCCCCATTTATTGACATAATTCATCATATCCTGAGTCACCGCGGCGTTGTGTTCCAAAAGGAGTTTCACCATTGCGACATTTTCCTTTTTTACCGCTTCGAAAAGGGCGTTCCTCTTCGAAGCGGTGGTGTAATCGATATCGGCGCCGTATTCCAGAAGCAGCTTTACCATTCCGGTATATCCCAGCATTGCCGCTTTAATCAATGCGTTTACCTCTTCATCATACCGTTCGAATCCCTCGAGATTCGGATCGAATCCCCTCGTAAGGAAATCGCGTACATTTTCGAGATCGCCCTCGAAAACAAGCCGTATAAAGGAGTCCGGGGTAAATGGTATTTCCACCCCCGCCTCCTTGAGTACCCTGACAAAGGGTTTCGCTTCGTCGCTCCGAAGGACGGACCAGGCGTATTCGATGGCGGTCATGCCGTAGTAATCCTTCCTGTTGATATCCGCCCCGTAAGCGATGAGCAGTCTGAACTGCTCGACGCGACGTTGCGTCAGCCTGAAATTATGAACATAATCCATGGGTATGAAAAGCGGCGGGACGAGATGGTAACTTCCCATCGCATCCGGGTCCGCCCCTTTATCGAGAAGGTACTGAAGGGCCTCGTTGTCTTCCCACAACGCCCACATGAGGGGGGTAAATCCGTCTTCCGGATCGGTCGCGGATCCTTCCATCCGGAAATCGATATACGCCCCGTGCCCGAGCAGCACCTCGATCGCCGGGACCGAACCCGTTTCCGAGGCGCGAAGCAGTGCGATGTTAACGGAATCCGGCGACAAATCCTTTCCCTCTTCCGCGATGAGTTCCACCATGTCTGAATAACCCAGAGAGGCCGCCTCAGCGATGCCGCCGTCGTCCCAATTGTTGGAGAAAGCCCCGCGATCCGCCCGGAGAAAAAGACGGACCGCGTCCAGGTCCCGTTTTTCGACCCGTTGATCGAAAGCCGTCTGCGAATAAGAAAACCCTTTTTCCCAGAGCAGGGGAATCGTACTCCCGGCAGGGGCGGCCTTTACCATCGCCCCGGCGAGTTCGCCCCGGATGCGAAGATTCGGCCCTTCTTCCGCGATGTCGAGGGCGGTTTTCCCGTCCCTGTTCTTCTTCGTCACATCCGCCCCCGATTCCAGGAGGAACTCCACGACCCGCACGTTGACGCCGCCGGCCGCGGCCATGAGTGCGCTTTCCCCCTCGTATCCTTCCAGTTCGACGGGGATTCCCCGGCCGACGAGTTCCTCGAGCGTTTCCATGTTCCCGGTTTCGGCGGCGGACACGAGTTCCCTGTATTGTCCCTCGAGCGCGAGTCGTTTCTCCGTTTCCGCTTTATCGATGTTATACTGTATAATTGACACGGCGATACCCCCAACGATAAACACCACAATGCCGATGACGACGGCGGTTACCGCGAAGGAAATGATTGCGGGCGCAACGGACGCTCCCGAAGGGCGGACTTTCCCGGAAGACGGCCGTTTTTCCTTTTTACGAAAATCCTTTCTCACTTCATCCGCGATAGCCTCGATTTTGTCTATGGGGAGGTCCGTCAATTCCTTGAGCGCTTCCAGGGTCACCTTTTCCTTTTCAAGACGTTCCCTTTCTTCTTTCAGGTTGGCGCTTTCCCGGATCACCCTTTCCCGTATTTCATCGAGTATTTTATCTTCGTCGCTTTTTCGTGCCATATTCGATCCCCTTTTTCCTCGACCGGGCTTCATACGATATTCACCCGGCCGCTTCCTCAAATGATAATCGATCATTTCATTATATTCAAATTCCTCTATTATATAGTCCGATTTTTAACGTATCGACATGGGGAGAAACCGGTCCTCTTCCGCTTTTCCTCCCCGACTTGACGGCCTCCCCGCATCGAGAAAGAGGAAATCTAAACTATTTATTTATACTCTCTTTATATCCGGTTTATGTATTTTTTAGTGAAGTTATGGTATTTTAGCAGTAGCAAACAATATGGAAAGGAGCGGGTATGGGTATAGTAAAGCTTACCGGCGTCAGAAAGACATATCCACTCGGGAAACACGATGTGGAAGCCCTTAAGGGAATCAGCTTCGAAATTGAAAAAGGGGACTTTATTTCGATAGCGGGTCCGTCGGGATCGGGGAAGACGACGATCCTGAACCTCATCGGCTGTATCGACGTTCCGACGGAAGGGACCGTCGAGATCGCGGGGAGGAAAACGAACGGACTCAGCGACCGGAAAATAACCACGCTGCGGCACAGGGTGATCGGATTCATCTTTCAGACATTCAACCTCATCCCGGTCCTCACCGTATATGAAAACGTCGAGTTTCCCCTGCTTCTCGGTAAAACCGATATGAACAAAACCGAACGACGCGAGTGGGTCAATTATATCATCGGCGAGGTCGGGCTTTCGGACTGGATTCAACACCGTCCTTCCGAACTTTCCGGGGGCCAGCGGCAGCGCGTGGCGATCGCGAGGGCGCTCGCGACAAAACCACAGATCGTTCTCGCGGACGAACCGACGGCGAACCTCGATTCGAAAACGGGCGGATCAATTATCGAACTCATGAAAAAGATGAACCGGGACCAGGAAACGACATTCATTTTTTCCACCCACGATCCTGCCATCGTCGGAATCGCCGACCACATCATCTATCTTCATGACGGCCGTATCGACAAGGAAACGCGCAAGGGGACATCCAATGGCACTCATTAAAATCGCGTGGAGAAACATCAGGGAACACAAGGTCAAGACATTCATCATCGGGATTATCGTCACCTTAGGCATTACGATTCTCGTGACCGGCAATTCGATGATGGAAACGGCAGCGCGGGGAATCAGAAAAAATTATATCGAAAACTATACCGGGCACCTTATCGTCACGGGAGAAAGCGATATGAATCTCACCCTCCTGGGCGCCATGGACATCAACAGTTTCAACGAAGCGATGCCCGTCGTCCCCCACTATTCCGAAATAAAGGAATTCGCGGCATCCCTCCCCGAAGTGGAAGCCGTCTCCGGCCAGGCGGCGGGAAGGGCCCAGATCTCATACGGCGAGGATAACAGATCCTTCACCATTCTGTTCGGTATCGAACCCGGCGAGTATGCCGCCATGTTTCCCGGCAATATCGATATCCTCGACGGCGAATTCCTTACACCCGGCGTGAAAGGGATATTACTGTCGAAGCGGGTGGCAAAGCGAATGAACAACGGAGACGGCGCCGAAATCAAGGCCGGCGACAAGGTGCTTTTGACCGGATTCAGCGCGGGCGCCGGCGCGAAGATCCGCGAACTTAATGTTACCGGCATATTCCGGTTCAAAAGCTCCAACGTCCAGCTCGACATGGTAAGCCTCATCGATATCGACAGCCTCAGGGCATTGAACGGCATGACTCTCGGGGCCGAACTCGAAGTCGAAACGACGAAAGAAGAAACGAATCTCATCGAGACCTTCGACGGCACTTCACCGTCCGCATCGGAAGACGACATGTTCGGAAGCGACATCGTCGAGGCCGTCGATGAAGAAAGCGGAAAACATACCTCAGAAAATCTCGACTCGATACTCGGCGATATCGCAGAACGCGAACTGTATTCACAGGTCGATTCTGGCGCGTGGCATTTCCTCCTGATCAAGCTGAAATCCCAGGACTTCATTTCAAAAGTAAAGGCCGAATTGATCTCCTTTTTCAGGGAAAAGGGGCTGCTCGCGGACATCGCCGACTGGAAATCCGGCGCCGGTCCGATGGGGCAGATGGCGGACGTGATACAGATCGTATTCAACGCCGTCGTCCTCATTATCGCAGTGGTGGCGGTCATCATCATCATGAACACCCTCGTCATCTCAGTCACCGAACGTATTCCGGAAATAGGGACGATGAGGGCACTCGGCGCCCAAAAGGGATTTGTCAGAAAGATGATCATTATCGAAACGACGATGATTTCAACCGCAGCCGGCCTCATCGGTATCGTCCTGGGCTCGGCGATACTTTTCATTCTGGGAAAGACCGGCATCGAGGCGCCGAATATATTTTTTGAGATCATTTTCGGCGGGAAAATACTCTACCCCGCCGTCTCTCTGCCGTCGATCGCCATGTCCCTGGCCATCATTGTCGGCATCGGGATTCTCGCCAGTCTCTATCCGGTTTCCATCGCCCTGAGAATCCAGCCGGTAAGAGCGATACAGGCCGCGTAGAGGAGGTACAAAAATGACAACGTTGAACATTGCATTCAGAAACATAAGCAGGCAGAAAAAACGGAGTTTCCTGCTCGGCGGGGCCATCGCTTTCGGGATGCTCGTCATCACACTGCTTATGAGTCTTACCGGGGGAATGGTCGCCAATGTGAAGGAAAATTTTTCACAGATATTAGCCGGTCACATTTACATACGGGGAAGCGAACTGAGTGAATCGGGAAAGACGATCAATGTGATACGTGACGATTCACTGTTACAGCGGATCATCGCGGACCTCGATATCAAGGTCGGATATATCACGAAGCGTTCGAGCGCGATGGCGACCCTTATCTTCGGATCGCGTGAAATGCTGCAGGGGATCGAAGGCATCCAGTGGGCGAACGAGTCCTTTTTCAGGGACCGCCTCCTTATCAAGGAGGGAAGCCTCGCAGGACTGAGCGATCCCCGCGCGATCATTATCTCTTCGAACGTCGGGGAAAAACTCGGCGTCGAGGTGGGGGAAACCCTGCTCGCCCGCATACAGACGATCACCGGCCAGCAAAACGTCGGGGAGTTTCGGGTCATCGCGTTTTCGCAAAGCACCGACATCATCGGCGATTTCTCCTGTTATGTGCACGGCGATTATTTGAACGAGCTGATAAATCTCAGACCCGGAGAATTCCAGTCCTTCAATATTTTTCTTCAAAACATGGAGGAGATGGATGTCCAGGCGAAACGTATCTACAACGCGCTATCCGCCGAAGCGCCCGTGTATCCGAGGGAAGAAGAAAACGGGGAGGCGGAGGACGGACCGGAACAAGTACACGGCATGTTCGGTTTGATGATGGGCGGCGAGGAGGAAGAACCGTGGGAGGGAACGAAATACAGTATCACGACCCTGAACGACCTGATGTCCCATGTCATGGACATGGTAAATGTCCTCAATTACGTGGGATTCTTCGTTTTTCTCATCCTCCTTCTCATCACCATGGTGGGTATCACCAATACCTTCAGGATGATTCTCATCGAACGGACGAGGGAGATAGGAACCATCCGGGCCATCGGCATGCAGCGGAGCGGGGTCCGCAACATGTTCCTCCTCGAGGCCCTTTCGATCGCGATATTCGGTACTGCCGCCGGTATCGCTCTCTCACTCGCGCTGATGGGCCTCTTTTCGTTCGTGTCCTTTGACATCAACAATCCGTTTTTCATTTTTTTGAAGAACGGACACCCGACGTTCGTGCCTTCGATCGCGGGCATCCTCGGCAGTACCGTCCTTATCGGGGGGATCAGCCTGCTCGCCGCCTACTTCCCGGCGCGGAGGGCGGCGAAACTCGATCCGGCGAAGGCGCTCGGCACACACTACTAAGCGGTTTGACGAAAGCGTATGTGCCGTGCGACAATATGACGGGCCCGGCCCGTGTTACAAGGAGATACATATATGAAAAAACCGATATTAATTGTCATTATGGCGATGTTCATGATACGGCTTTGCGCCGCATCGCCCGACATCGACGCCATCCTCACGCAGATCGACACCATGGGGAGGTTCGACGAGAACGACTTTTCATCCGTCCTTACCATGGTGTCCGACGACCCTGAAAAAGGGAGGGAAGTCCTCAAGGTAAACCAGTTCCGGCGGGACAGGGACGACAAGTTCCTCCTTCTCATTCTCGAACCGAAAACACGGAAGGGACAGGGCTACCTGATGATCGACGACAACCTCTGGTTCTACGATCCGGAAAGCAGGAAGTTCAATCACACGTCGATGAAAGAAAGTTTCGAAGGAACGGACACGCGGCATTCCGATTTCCGCACGAGAAGCTACAAGGAAGATTACAAAGCCGTTTCGTGGGAGGAGGGAACGCTGGGGAAATTCGGGGTGTATATCCTCGATCTCGAAGCGCTGAACGACGAGGTGACCTACCCTTATCAGAAGATCTGGGTACGAAAAGACAACAACCTCATTCTCAAGATGGAGGATTACAGCCTCAACAGGCGCCACATGCGTACCTCCTATTTCCCCGGATACGCGAAGGTGAAAGACAAGTACGTGCCGACGAAAATGCTTTTTGTCGACGAACTTGTCCAAGGGAAAAAAACACAGGTGACCATTACCGACATATCGCTCGACAACCTTCCCGATGACGTCTTCTCAAAAGCCTATGTCGAACGGGTCAACAGGTAAGGGGGCGCCATGAAACGGACAATATTATGCCTGCTTATTTTTATAACGCTTACCAGCGCGGTTTCGCTGTACGCGCAGGATATCGACGAAGATGAGCTTTTCGGCGATGACATGATCGAAGGAGAGGGAACGGCGGCCGGCGCCGGAGGGGGAGGCGAAGAGGAACCCCCGGCCGCCGGTGAAGAAGACAGGGGGCTCTTCGAGGACGACGTTGTGAAGGATTACAAGGAGGAAGACCTCACCTCCGGTATCGACACGCTCCTCCTCCGGTCCGATACCGTTGAAATAGGGGGCAGGTTCGAGTTTTCACTCACCCCCGCGGTCATGTGGACGGATCCCGCCCTCGACGCGGGGTATATCATTGACAATATCGCCGACCCCGACGAGACGACTCTCACAACGACACTGGAAAGCGTCCTCTATTTCGACGCGCGCCCGGAAGAAGATTTCCGCGTTTACGGAAAGGCCGTCCTCTCCTATCCCTTTACCGTAGACGAGGATGCCGGAAGGGAAATGGACGATATTATCGCGATCAGGGAACTCTTCGCGGATTTCAACATCGGCAATACCGTTTTCTTCCGCGGCGGAAAGCATACGATCAGGTGGGGGGTCGGTTACTTCTTCAGCCCGGCCGACATCCTCAATCTCACGCCGATCGACCCGGCCGATCCCACGGCGGAACGTGAAGGCCCCGTGTCGCTCAAAGCGCAGTATCCGTTCGGCGTCCACAACCTCTACCTCTACCTCATCGCCCACGAGATCGACAAACCGAACGAGATCTATGTGGCACCGAAGGCGGAGTTCGTCATCGGCACGCTCGAAGTGGGAATCGGCGGGATTTATCAGGTCGACATCGCCCCGACGGGCATGCTCACCTTCACCTTCCCATTGTTTGACACCGATATGTTCGCCGAAGCGGTGGGAAGCTACGGCGCCAACAGGACATTCGTCGAATCGACGGCGGTAAGCCTCGAACATCCCTTCGGGCTCAAGACGGTCGAAAGGGACAACGAGTTTTTCTTTTCCGGTACCGCGGGTTTCATGTACAACCTGAGACAGATCGATACATCGTTTGAAAACATTACCTTCACCGGCCAATACCTTTTCAATGGGACAGGGTACGGCGATCTCGAAGTCTTCGAGAACCAGGCGGGTCTCGGCGCCCTTCTTGCCGCGGGGGACATCACCTTCCGGGATCTTCTTCAACGGGGGATGCACTACGCCGCGGTGAGCGTCATCTGGACGGAGATATTCGATTCCGATATTACCGCCTCCTTTTTCTGGATCGGGGATCTTTCCGACGGTTCCGGACAGCTTTTGCCGCAGATCACGTGGAACGTCACGGATTACGCATTTGTACGGCTGAGTATTCCGGTATTCTACGGCGGCCAATATGACGAGTACACCCCGGCGGGACCTGGTGCCGGCGCCGCAATCGACTTTGTTTTGGGCAGGGGAAGTTTTTAGGAAATCCCATGAAAGCGAACATTCTGATTATCGAAGACGAAGAGGACATAGCCCGGCTTATCGGTCTTTACCTGAAAAACGAAGGAATGGATTCGGTGATCTGCGCCACGGCGGAGCGTGGGATGGAAGAACTTTCCTCGCGCGATTACGATCTCATCGTTCTCGACATCAACCTTCCCGGCATGGACGGGTTCGAGTTTCTCCAGAGGATACGAAAGGAAAGCGGCGTCCCGACGATCATCGTTTCAGCGCGAAAGACGGACGAAGACCTCATTCTGGGGCTGGGAATCGGGGCGGACGAATATGTCGTCAAACCCTTTTCACCGCGGGTCCTCGCCGCGCGGATCCGCGCCCTGCTCCGTCGCGCCGGTGAACGCCCGGATCACGGGAAAGCCGCCATACACTTCGGCGCCTTCACCCTCTCCCCGGACGCCTATACCCTGATGAAGGGCGACAAACGGGTGGCGCTCACGGTAAAGGAATTCGAAGTACTCCTTTTCCTTGCCGGCAACGCGGGAAAAGCCTTTACGGCAAACGAAATATATGAGCACGTCTGGAACCGGAAGTACGGGGAACTCGCCACCGTGGCGATTCACATACAGCGGCTTCGGAGGAAAATCGAAGACGACCCCTCGCAGCCCGTCTATATTCAGAATATCTACGGCGCGGGATACTTTTTTAACGAAAAAGCGCTCGATACGGGGGGAGGAAACGTATGAAATTGACCACCAAATTCGCCGTCGTCATCGCGGCGATCATCACCATACCGGCTGTTATAACCCTCCTTATCGGTCTGGTATATTCGATTATACTGATGCAGGACGAGGAAGCGAACAGGCACGTGGAAATAATGAAATGGATGCACAACGCCATTCTCAAGGCAGGCGAAGACGCAGATGAGATTCTTCACACGATTCCCGACGGCGTCGATATAGCGGCGCTCGCCCCGGACAACAGGGTTCTCTTTTCATCACTCGAGGACATTGAAACGGGAAGGATCATTCCGCCGGAGGACCTCATATCGTACCTGACACGGGAGTTTCCCGAACGAAGCCAGCTTTACGATCCGCGCTTTATCACCGCCCAGGAAGGGATAAAGGTCTTTATCAGTGTCGATCAACAAACGCAAAATTTCGCCAATCCTTTCAGATTTTTACGCTGGATAGGACCGGTCTTTTTATTTCTCTTGACGGCAAGTTCGATCGCGGGTGTCGTCTTTGTGAGTTCGTTCAGAAGATCGATCATGGGCCTCGAAAAAGCGGCGTGCAGCATCGCCGGGGGCGACCTCGATTTCGAGCTCGAGCCCAAAGGAAACGACGAAATCGCATCGCTGACGCGCGCGTTCGACGGCATGCGGGAAGCGCTGAAAGAGGAACTGGCCAAGCGTTCCCGCTTTCTCATGGCCGTTTCCCACGACCTCTCAACGCCGCTTACGACGATAAAAGGATACACGGAAGCGATAACCGACGGACTCGCCGGCGACCGAAAGACCCTCGAAAAGTATCTTTCGATTATTTCGGACAAGACGGGCCTGCTCGAAGCGAGGATCGAGGAACTCATCGAATTCGTGAAAATGGAAACGGGGGAGTGGCGTCTCAAATGCGAGCGTGTCAGTTTCGGGGATTTTCTGATGCAGGCCGCAACGATTTACCGGGACGACGCGCATATATTCAAACGCCGCTTTTCGTTCGCCATCGATATTCCGGATACCGTCACGGTCGAGATCGACCAGGGTCTCCTCCTCCGCGCCCTCGAGAATCTCTTCTATAATTCACTCCGTTACACGAAAGAAGGAGACGAAATCGCCATCGATGCGGTGATTGAAAAGGAAAAGATCGTCCTCACGATCCGCGACACGGGGGCCGGGATCGAAGCGCACGAACTGGAACGGATCTTCGATCCCTTCTTCCGCGGCGGCCGACCGAACGAGACGAGGGGATTCGGTTTGGGGCTTTCGACGGTAAAATCGATCATCAACGCCCACGGATGGGACATCGGCGTGACATCGCGGCGGGGCTGCGGGACAGCGTTTCACATCGGTATACCATTGTAAGCGATCACGTTATGGCCCTGTTAACTCGATACCGTACCGGTTATTCCTTTTTCTTTTACATTATTGTCACTATAAACCGACTATAGATTCTTTTGATTCCCGGCACGGTGACGGTTTCCCCTTTGCGAAAGCTTTTTGTGTAGATTTCATTTTTTATTGATAAACTACAGATCGCCCCGCGATTTTTTTTATGCAGTCACCTTAAAATAAATGAACGGCGGCTTTTTCTATTTTCCCTGCGGGGCTTCCGCAGATGCCCGACGGCCTTATCGAATAACGCCTGCCTTCACATCCATAAAACAAATCACTCCTCAATCAAACGGGTCGGGCTGCGCAGATGATGTCATATTTCAGTGTACGCTTTCCCCGCTAAAAAAGTTTCGTCTTCTATTGATTCATCGGACCCTGTTGTTTTTATTTTAATTTATTCCTTACTGTTTTCTTTATCTACATTAATTCTATTGCTTTATTGTTTCACTTTATCACCAGACAAGTGTCACTTCCACCTGCAATCATCCGCGTGCATCCGC